>JAEXPG010000273.1 GCA_023447015.1 Verrucomicrobiota bacterium | reverse complement strand
CCTTCTGTCTTCTGTCCTCCGTCTTCCCTCCTCCGCCCTCCCCGTTCATGAACCCTGAATCCTACCTCTCCGCCGTCTTCGGTCTCACCGGTCGCGTCGCCGTCGTCCTCGGTGGCACGGGCGAACTCTGCGGCGCCATGGCCGAAGGCCTCGCGGGCGCGGGCGCCGAAGTCGTGCTCGTCGGCCGCAACGCCGAGAAGGCCAAGGTCCGCCTCGACAAGATCGCCGCGGCCGGCGGGAAGGCCTGGTTCCATCCCGCCGAGGCCACCAGCAAGGCGGAGCTCGAGGCGTTGCGCGACGCCGTGCTCCAGCGCTCCGGGCGCATCGACATTGTCGTCAACGGCGCGGGCGTGAACTCCGCCACCCCGTTCTTCGACATCACCGAGGAGGAGTTCGACCGCATCGTGCGGGTCAATCTCAAGGGCGTCTTCCTCGGCTGCCAGGTCTTCGGCAAATACCTCGTCGAGCGCGGCCAGGGCGGCTCGATCATCAACCTCGGCTCGATGTCCGGCGTCGTCCCGCTCTCCCGCGTCTTCACCTACTCCGCGACCAAGGGCGCCGTGCACAACCTCTCCCTCAACCTCGCCCGCGAATGGGCCCCGGCCAAGGTGCGCGTCAACGTCCTCGTCCCCGGCTTCTTCCCCGCCGAGCAGAACCGCAAGGTCCTCACGCCCGACCGTGTCACCAACATCATGGGGCACACGCCGATGAAACGTTTCGGCGAGGCCCGCGAGCTCATCGGCGCCACCCTCCTGCTCGCCAGCGACGCCGCCGGCTCCTTCATCACCGGCGAGGAGCTCATCGTCGACGGCGGCTACCACGCGATGACGATCTGACGGTAGGGACGGCGCTCCGCCGCCGTCCGTTCTCCTCCCATTCGACCTATCCGACCTATTCGACCTATTAGTCCCATCCGCCCCTTTCCCCTGCGCCTCCGATGAAGCCCATCAACGCCTTCCTGCTTTCGCACAACCTGCGCCTCGCGCAGAACCCCTGCATCAGCCCCGACTTCTGCCTCGATTGGCCCTCGCTCCAGCTGAAGTTCGCCGATCGCTCCGCCGCGGGCCTGAAGTTCCACGACAAGTCCGGCTTCGCCACCACCGCCGGCACCTGGACGCTGGTCGAGGACCTCGCCACCGGCGACTGCGCCTGGCGCCTCGAAGCCGCGAAGATCGCCGACCCAAGCCAGGTGCTCGATGACGGCGTCTGCACCAAACCCGGCCGCGCCATTTTCCCGGCCACCTGGGAAAACCTGCTCCTCCTCAAGAACCTCGTCCAGGAGCACGACGCCGAGTCCACCATCTTCCCGACCGCCACCGCCCAACTCGGCCGCAGCACCCTCGGTGTCGGCGCGCGTTTCACCACGCTCCACTGGCCCGCCGTCGAGTGGGCGATGGGCGCGCTCGAGATCGGCCTCACCGCCAACCAGAACTCGATCCCGCGCGAGCTCGTCTACGACGTCGACGCCATGCTGGCCGGGAAACTGGATACCGTGCCGTTCCCCTTCATCGGTGCCAACGTCCCCGAGGGCCACCAGGGCCAGAGCGTCGAGGGCATGAGCCACGGCTGCGTGCTCTCCAAGCTCAAGACCGGCTTCCACCGCCGCCGCCTCGCCTGGAGTTTCAACGCCGACCACCAGCCCATCGGCGGCAAGTTCGACAGCCGCGAGGACGCCCTCGTGCGCGGTTGCCTGCTCGCCAGCTACATCACCTTCGACCTCTCGCCCGAACTCGCCCTCAACCAGCCCGCCACCGCCTCCGACGTCCCCGCCGATCTCCTCGGCAAGGTCCGCGCCCGCGTGGCCGCCGCCGGGCTCAAGCTCGACGAGACCGCGTTCGCCGCGCTCGTCGGCACCGTCTGGCCCTCGCTGCAGAAGATGAAGCGCCGCGACGAGAAGTACGCCGCCGCCCGCGCCGAGGCCTTCACCACCGATGTCGGCCGCCAGTACCTTCGGGAACTCTCCATCGACGAGCTGCCCGGTCTCACCACGCCGGAGACCACTGCCGTGATGCTCGCGTTCTGCGAGGCGCTCGGCATGCCGGTCAACTTCGTCGCCCCCGCCTTCGGCTTCCAGAAGAACTGTCCGTATCCGGACAACACCGCCCTGCGCGCGCTCATCACGAAGCAGTGGGCCGTGTGCGAGCAGTTCGGCGTGAGCATCGGTTTCCACTCCGGCTCCGGCAAATCCGCCGAGAACTACCAGGTCATGGGCGAGGTCACCGGCAGCCGCCTCGAGATCAAGACCAGCGGCCGTTACACCTACGAGCTGGGGCGCGCCGTCGCCGCCTCGCAGAATCCCGCCGACCAGAAACTCTGGGCCGACTGGTACCGGTTCACGCTCGAACTCGCGCTCCTCGGCGCCTTCAGCGCCGCCGCCACCGCGCAGAAGATGGCGCGCGTTTTCATCACCACCGCGCTCGCCGCCTGCGGCAAGCCGACCGACGTCTTCGCCGACGCCACCACGACCCGCGCCGCGCTCGAGGCGCTCCCAGCCAGCCCGGAGCACATGTTCTTCTTCGAGTACAACTTCCTCCACGTGCTCGCCGCCGGCGGCCGCGCCGAGAAGGCCGCGCTGGGCGACCACACCGCCGCCGGCTACGGCCAGCGCGCGCGCTTCTACGCGATCAGCCCCGAGGCCCGCCTGCTCTACGCCAAGGGCGTCGCCGGCTACCTCGTGTTCCTCGCCGAGAACACCAGGCTCGCCCCCGCCGACCGCTGCGCCGCCGCCCGCGCCAAGCTCGCCGCCTACGCCAGCTACGAAGAGCTTCTCAACGACATCGCCTGATGAAACCGTTCATCCACGAGAACTTTCTCCTCAACAACGAGGCCGCCCGCGACCTCTACCACACCTTCGCGAAGGACGAGCCGATCTACGACTACCACTGCCACCTGCCGCAGAAGCTCATTCTCGAGAACCACCGCTTCGCCAACCTCACCGAGGTTTGGCTCGGTGGCGACCATTACAAGTGGCGCGCCATGCGGGCGAACGGCATCGACGAGCGCTTCATCACCGGCAACGCCACGCCGCGCGAGAAGTTCGACGCCTGGTGCGCCACCGTGCCCAACACCCTGCGCAACCCGCTCTACCACTGGTCGCACCTCGAGCTGAAGCGCTACTTCGGCCTCGACTGCCTCATCTCCCCCGCCACCGCCGACCAGATCTGGACCGTCGCCAACGAGCGCCTCGCCACCCTGCGCGTGCACGACATTCTCGCCGCCGACAAGGTCGCCGTCGTCGGCACGACCGACGACCCCGCCGACCCGCTCGACCAGCACGTCGCGATCGCGAAACTCGGGATCAAGACGCGAGTGTATCCGTCGTTCCGGCCCGACAAGGCGCTGATCGTCGACCAGCCCGCCGCCTTCAACACCTGGCTCGAGAAGCTCGCCGGCGCCGCAAAGACCACCGTGGGCTCCTTCGAGAGCTTCCTCGCCGCGCTCGACCAGCGCCATGCCGACTTCCACGCCGTCGGCGCCCGCGTCTCCGACCACGGCATGGAGCAGTGCCTCCCCGAGCCGTGCACCGCCGTCGAGGCCAAGGCGATCTTCGACGCCGCCCGCGCCGGCCGGGCGGCCTCCAAGGCCCAGCTCGCGCAGTTCACCTCGTTCATGATGCTCGAGTTCGGCCGCTGGGACGCCAAGCGCGGCTGGACCAAGCAGCTCCACCTCGGCGCCCTGCGCAACAACAACACCCGCCTGCTCTCCACCCTCGGACCCGACACCGGCTTCGACTCCATCGGGGATTTCCCGCAGACCGTCGCCCTCTCGCGGTACCTCAACACGCTCGATTCCACCAACGAGCTCCCGCGCACGATCCTCTACAACCTCAATCCGGCCGACAACTACGCCTTCGCCTGCATGCTCGGCAACTTCCAGGACGGCACCGTGCCCGGCAAGCTCCAGTACGGCAGCGGGTGGTGGTTCCTCGACCAGAAGGAGGGCATGGAGTGGCAGCTCAACGCCCTGTCCAACCTCGGCCTGCTCAGCCGCTTCGTCGGCATGCTCACCGACTCGCGCAGCTTCCTCAGCTACGCGCGCCACGAGTACTTCCGCCGCATCCTCTGCAACGCCCTCGGTGCCGAGATGGAGCGCGGCGAGATCCCGGCCGACCGCGAGCTCGTCGGCGGCATGGTGCGCAACATCTGCTTCGCCAACGCCCGCGACTACTTCCGCATGGAGCTCGACCCCGCCTACGCCGCGAAGAAATAACCCGGAGGGCCGCGCTCCGTCGCGGTCGCCTCGTTCCTAGGGTAGGGACGTTTCTCTCGTAGATTCTGCCGCACGGCAGAACGACACGTCCGCGCCCCACGGCGCTGCCTCCGTGGCGCCTTTTTCGCCCCTGCTCCGGCCCTTCCGGCTCCGGCGTGTGTCACGTAATATATGACATCCGCCGCCCTCTCCGCCCGCGATCAGCGGGCGCCGGCCCCACCGTGCCGGAGGCGATCAGCCGGAGGACTCATCCCGAGGGTCGCCCATTGGCAAACCTCATCAGTGGTTCTCCCGTTCCGGCGTTCGCCGTGCTCACCCCGCCGGTGCCCAATCTTCCGGCACCCAGCGGTACTGCTCGTCGCCCGCTGCGACCGCCACGATCCGCCCGAGCCCGGGGAACGGCACATGGCTGCCGAACACCCGCACGCCTTCCGCCGCCAACTCCGCGAAGATCCGCTTCCGCGTCGCCGCCGCCAGCGGCTCGTCGCAATCCGATGCGAT
>JAEXPG010000263.1 GCA_023447015.1 Verrucomicrobiota bacterium | reverse complement strand
GACGATGGCGGTGCTGCCCACGGCGGCGCAGCTGGCCTGACGGAGAAAACGGCGGCGGGTGATCGGTTCGCTCATGGCGGGGCGGGGGCTATCTGAGCACACAGAACTCGGGGGAGATCAGGACCAGGTAGAGCGCCATCCGGAGTCGGTCGGTGGCGCGGGTCGTGCGGACCGCGGGATCGGCCGTGGCGAGCGGATCGGGCAGACGCCGGACGGCGCGCAGGACCTGCCGCAGGGTGGCCGGCGAGAGCTGGCCGGCGGCGAGGAGCCGGTCGAGGCGCGCCACGAGGGTCTCGGGGTTGTTCGTGGCGTCGTCGAGCCAGGGCGCGACGTCGACCGTGGTGTCGAGCGCCGGGTCGGTCTGGCTCGAGACGTTGAGGCGCAGGGACGTGCTGCTGAGCGTGTTGTAGTAGCGGTTCGGCGAGGTCACGCCGGTGATCGAGTTGGTGATCTGGAACTCCGGTGCGACCAGGCCCGCGTCCTGCAACGGCCCGAGCGGCCGGTAGTCGGGCGAATAGAAGTTGAACACGCTCGGGGCGCTCAGCGGACGCTGCAGGAAATCGCCGTCGAGGCTGCGGAAGCCGCGGTAACGGCCGTCGGCCGGCACCGTGCCGAGCGCGCGCACCAGCGCCACATAGCGCAGGTACGGTTCGCGCTGGAGCCCCTGCGCGGGCCCGGCCAGGCGCGCAGCGTCGCGGGCCTCGGGATCGAGCAGGATCGTCCGCACGACGGCGCCGAGATCGCCCCGCACGCCCGCGCCGTTGTTGGCGAACACCGCCGCCACGCGACCGATGTAGGCCGGCGAGGGGTTCGAGGTCACCAGGCGCTGGATGAGCTGCCGGCCGAGGAAGGGCCCCACGTTGGGATGCGCCGCCAGCACCTCGACCGCGGCGTCGACATCGGCGAGCGTGGCGGCTCCGGTGTCGGGGGAACTCGCGGTGCGGGCGGGCAGCGTCGTGTCACCGGGGAGCGTCTTCGGTTCCAGATCGTGGTACGCGTCGAAACCGCGCATCGGATACCAGGCGAGGCCGTTGCCGTCCAAGAAACCGGTGGCCGCTACTTCGGTGATGTCGGTGGCGCTCACGAAGCGGCGGCTGTAGCTGAGCCCGGTGAACACCCGGGCGAGCGCGGCGATGTGGTTGTTGTCGTAGGTCGGGATCGGCTGGCCGGCGCCGTCGAGCACGCGCGAGCCGTCGGGCGCGAGCTGCCACAGACCGATGGAGAACAGCTGCATGATCTCGCGGGCGTAGTTCTCGTCGGGGTAGCGGTTGCGCGCCGGGTCGGCCTTCCGGTTGCGGAGATGGCTGAGGTAGAGGCCCATCGCCGGATGCAGGCTCACCGCGCGCAACAGGTCGCGGTAGTTGCCGAAGGCGTGGGTGAGCAGCGTGTCCTGGTAGGACGCGACGCCGCGGGGCGTGGCCTCGAGCGCGCTCGCGCGGTCGCTCACCACGAGGATCTGGCCGAGGGCGTGGGCCACGCGCTGGCGCAGCGGATCCGCCGCGGCGCCGCGTTGCAGCGCCCGGCGCCACCAGACCTCGGTGCGTTCGGTGGACGTGGCATTGGTTCCCGGAGACGCCGCGGCGATCTCGGTCTGCCACTGCTGCACGAGCGGCAGATGGAGCTGGGCCGGGCGCGCGAGCTGGTCGTCGATCCAGCCGGCGATCCCGAGCTGGCGCACCCGCGCGAGCTCGGCGGAATCGGCGCCGAAGGCCGCCTGCGCGAGGAAACGCACCGCCTCCTTTTCCGACACCGCACCCGCGGGCGAATCCGCCAGCGCGAGCGTCGCGGTGTTGGCGGCGCCGGCGGCGTAGTTGTAGCCCTTCGTGATCGTAACGACGATGGTCTCGGCGGCTTCGGCGAGCGCATCGGCGCGCGGCACGAAGCTCAGCCACACCTCGTCCACGCCCAGCCCGAGCGCCACCGAACCGGAGGCCGGGCCGGTGTAGTCGACGCCGGGCGCGGCGGTGCCCGTGACGGTGAAATTGACGACGATCGGATCGAGGTTGCCTGTACGGCGCACGGCGACCACTCCGGCGTCGGGCCAGTTCTCGTCCATTACCGGATCAAGCGCGGCAACCGTCACGGTATTGAGCAGGCCGAGCGCGGTGTTCACGCGCGTGAAATCCGTGACCGTCGCGGAGCCGAAGCCCTCGGTGTTGGCGCGTTGCGGGTCGAAGCCGATCTGGCGTTCCTCCCAATCGACCAGCCCGTCGCCGTCGGAATCGATGTCCCCCACCGCGAGCCGGAAGAAGCCCGCGCCAAGGCCGGCCGGGGCGAACGGCACGGAGTCCACGCCGCCCACGCCGGCGAAGACGCCGGCGCTCGCCCAGTTGCCGCCGCCGGCAAGCGACGACGCGGCGAAGAGCTCGTAGCGTTTCCCGGCCAACGAGTCCCACCGCAGGTCGAGCACGCCTGCGGTGCCCGGTGCGATTGCGAGACGCGGGGCCGAACCGGCCGAGAGCGGGTCGGTGCCCGCGAGGGCTTCGGCGTAGTTCGAGAAGCCGTCGCCGTCCTCGTCGGCCGAGGCGGCGAGATTGCCGGTGTCGTAGCGCAGCTGCCAGAGGTCGCTCTGCTGGTTGAAGTCGCGGTCGATCACGGCGCAAACCGGCAGCGGCGCCGCAAATGGTGTCGTGCCGAGAATCAGGCCGGCGCGCAGCAGCGCCGCCCGAGCATGGCTCGTTTGCATGGGTGAGTGTGGGTGGTGAATCTCCCGCCGCCGTCCGGGTAGGGCGTGTGCGCGGCGGGATTGGCGCGACCGTAGCCGGCGCCCCTCCGCACTCCAGCCTCCAGTGGGCAAAAACCGATCAAAACGAGAGACCGTCCATCCCCGGTGCCGGGCGGTGTGCTCGCGCTGAAGCCGCGGCTTGTGGATTCCCCCGCCGACGCCTTTGCTCGCACGCCTCGACCGATGCCCCCCACACCTTCCCGCTCCGCCCGTCCTTGGTTCGTCCTCGCGCTCCTTGCAGGCGTGACACTGCTCGCACTCCTGCCCTGGTTTCGAAACCACGGTCACCTGCGCGACTTCTATGACTATGGGCTGGTGATCGCCGGCACGGCCCGCATCGAGGCCGGCGAACGGCCCTACGTGGACTTCACCACGCCGATCCAGTCGGGCACGTTCTGGTTCAACGCCCTCCCGGAGAAACTCGGCGGCACCTTCCAGTCGATGACGCTCGGCGCCGCCGTGTTGATTGCGCTGTCCGTGCCGGCGCTCGCCTGGCTGCTCGGGCGCCGACTGCCGTGGTGGGCCGCGATCCCGCTGGCGGGCGCGGTCGTCGCCGGCTCGGCGTCGCAACATACGATTGTCTGGCACAACGCCGTGGGCGTGGTCTGCCTGGCCGTGGTCGCCTGGGGCTCGGCCCTCGCCCCCACGCTGCGCCGCGAGGACCGCACCATCCATGCGCTCGTCGCCGCCGCGCTCCTTCTCGGCGGCGTGAACAAGCTCAACTTCCATCTGGTCGCCCTCGCCGTCGCCAGCGCCTGGGCCCTGCGGGCCGTCCTGCTCGGCCGCGCCTCGGGGCGCCGCGGACTCGCGACCCTCGCGGTCCTGCTCGTTGCCGGCGTGGCCGCCCCGCTGGCCGCCGAGCTGGGCTGGACCGGCGCATCCTTGCGGGACTGGTGGTACAACGTCGCCGCCCTGCCCGCCGCAAGCCGGGCGGGCTACGTCCGCGAGTTGCTGGTCCCCCGTTTCTATCTCGAGCCGCCGCACGACTACTACGGGCCGCTGCTCACGCCCCAGGTTGGGCTCCTGGGCACCGTTTTCGTGGCGGGCGCCGGAATCGCGGCGCTGGCCGCCGCACGGGGGCTCGACCGCGCCCTCGCCCTCCTCGCCGCCGTCATGGGACTCGCCGCCGCCCTCGCGCTCCACCCGACGAACCACGAGATCCGAAAA
>JAEXPG010000202.1 GCA_023447015.1 Verrucomicrobiota bacterium | reverse complement strand
GGCCCGCAGTCTCACCGCCACGGACGGAGCGTTCACCGACGCGTTCACGCCCCACGCCGTCCATCTCTACAAGATCGCGAATCCGCCACCTGTGTCCGGATACGCCGCCTGGGCCACGGCGGAGGGCGTGGCCGGCGGGGCGCTCGACGATCCCGAGGGCTGGGGGCTCCCCAACCTTCTCCGCTACGCGTTCGGCCTCGCCGCCCACGGCGCCGTCGCCACTCCCACCGTGCTCGGCAGCACCGACGCCGGCGGTCGTCGCTACCTCACGCTCACCTTCAATCGTCGCGCCTCCGCCACCGACCTCACCTACACCGTTCAATCCAGCAACGACCTCGTCACCTGGGCCACGCTGGCCACCTGCCCGCCGGGCGCGCCGACCACCGTCACCGTCCAGGACTCCGTCGCCCTCGGCGACGCGACCCGCCGTTTCCTGCGCGTCCGTGTGTCGCTGCCCTGAAGGTGTGCTCGCGGCGGCCGGCCACGCCTGCGGTCGATCCCGCGCAGGATTTCCCGGACCAAGGAGCGCACGCCTCTCGCACATTGTCCCTTCCGCGATTCCCCAATCTCCAACCGACGGCGCTCCCGTTCGACCACCATGCTCCTTCCCTCATTCGGTCTGCGCCCTCTCTTCCGTTCCACCGTCGCGCTCCTCCTGCTCGGTACGGTCGTGGCCGGTGCCGTCGCCGCCACGGCCGCCGATTTCCCGGTGTCGTTGAAGTCCAACGCCAACGGCCAGCTTGAGCTCCGGTGGGCGGGCGAAACCGGCAAGAGCTACCGCATCGACTCCTCCGCTGACCTCACAAACTGGACGTTGCTGCCCGACGTCTTCACCGGTACCGGGGCCGAACTGGTCTACGTGATCGGTACCGCCACAACGGACCGCAAGTTCTGGCGTGTCACCTCCACCAGCGGCAACCCCAGCACCGCCACCATCGTCCGTTACCACAGCCGCACGGAGGTGATCGACAACTGGCCCTACGGTTCGCCGACCATCGTGCGTGACAACCACGGCACCGGCCAGCTGCTCTACCTCTCCTACGTCGGGGACCAGCTGACGCTCTTCCGCTCCGGCGACATGATGACGACCGCCACCATCGTCCCCCAGACCGGCACCATCACCACCAGCGGCCCGGGCCCCATCTCGATGGCACAGGACTCCGAGGGCAACCTCCACGTCTTCCACGCGGACGGTTGGACGGGGATCGCCTCGAAGATCACCCTCACTCGCACCAACGGCATCGTGACCAGCTGGAGCAAGTCCGCCCCGATCGTTGTGCCCGGCGACTACGGTGTCTCCGACTACCGCTTCGAGTGCCGGCGCTGTGTGACCCAGGGCGGTGCCGAAACCATCGTCTACATGGCCACCGCCGCTGCGGAGTCCTACACCTGTGCGATCATGGTCTTCCGCAGCGGCATCAACCGCTCCTCGGCCTCCGACTTCGTGAAGCTCTCCGACGGCACCCCGGGGATGGACATCATCTACACCGAGCGAACCATCAGCGACACCCCGCACAGCTATGGCGGCCATTTCGCACAGGTCGGCTCGACTGCCGATATCATCTGCGCCTTCGGCCCGCTCAATGTCGGCCACGGCGGCTACGAACAACACCACTGCTACACCCGGGTGCTCACTCCCAACAGCCCGGACACCTGGTCCCTCGGCGCACTCGTCGACCGCGGCTCCAACAACGGCGTCTCCCGCCAATACCTCTACGGCTGCTACAGCACCGACGACAAAGCGTGGCTGATGTGGCAGGACCCCGACCATGGCGTCCGCTTCGACACCTTCTCCGCCGCCCACGTCTACACCGCCCGCGCCGTGCCCGAGCCCGACACTCGCGCGAACCACAACGGCATCGGCTCCTTCTCCATCTCGCCAACCGGCCAGATCTTCGCCTCCTATATCCTCTTCGACAACTGGATGAACGCGCAGGGCGTCTACTGGGCCTACTACAGCGGCACCGCCTGGAGCACCACGTTCGACTTCATGCAGGCGGATTTCCAAGGCGTCCACGGCAGCGTCGGATGGGATGGCGGCGTCGCAGTCATCTACGTTCCCGATCCTCCGAATCAGCAATACATCGGCGCGATTTACACTGCCGCGCCCTAGGTGCGCTCGCCATCGGTCGCACGTCTCGCGGCCAAACGAGCATGAGTCTCCTCCCGGCCCACGCCAGCCCCGACTCCCCCTTCTGCCGCCACCCCCTGGTCGTCGGAGTCAGCCGGGCGGGGTCCGTGTAAACGATCGCTGAACTCGCACCCACCGAAACATCTGCGGCCGACAAACCCCCTCTGCGCTGCAACCGTCGCCTGTTCGCACGGAGGTGCCACGCCGTTGTCTCCCCTCCAAACACGCCACTCCCGCGGGGTGCGGCGACCACGTCGGGAGCCACCTCCGCCACCACTGGTCGTCCCGGCCGCACCGATCCACCCGCTCCCCATGAAGACCCACCAGCGATTGTCCCCCCGTCGCTCACTCCGGCCGCTGGCCATTCTCACCAGCCTGCTGTTCGCCGTGTCGGCAAGGGCCGCCTACACGCCGGCGGACCCGATGCGCTTCACCGCCTGGAATCCCGGCCTCAACGCCGTCGGCGGGATCCCGGACCGCACAACCGTCTTTCGGACAATCGAGGCCTCCGCCCACGGCAACGGAGCGGCCGATGCTTCAACGGCGATCCAAGCCGCGCTCAACGCCTGCCCGGTCGGCCAGATCGTGCAACTCTCCGCCGGCACCTTCACGGTCAACACCCTCCTGCTGATCAACAAGGGTGTCACCTTGCGCGGCGCCGGGCCGGGTCGGACCATCCTGCAGAAGACCAACGGGGCCGTTCTCAACAGCTACAATCCGCCGGATAGCCAGCCCCTCGTGATCATCGGCCCGACCCGTTGGGAACACCCCGACGACACCACGGCCACCAACCTTGCGGTCGACGGCGCCAAGGGCGCGTTCACCGCCACGCTCGCCAACGCCTCCGGTTTCGCGCCCGGCCAGATCGTGTTGTTGGACGAGCTCTCCGGCGCCGGCTGGCAGCCCGACCGGCAGGGCCCGGGCCAGGTGTACGCATCGCCCGACTACCGCGTGACCTGGAAACTCCACAATCCGGCGGGCGCCGACGACCCGTTGACCGCGCTCACACCGACCCCGGGGCACCCCGAGACCACCGGCGGCGCCGCCGCGACCTGGTTCTCCCGCCAGGACCGGCCCACGGCGGAGGCCAAGGAGATCGTGAGCGTCGTCGGCAACGTCGTCACCTTCAGCACGCCCCTGCAT
>JAEXPG010000176.1 GCA_023447015.1 Verrucomicrobiota bacterium | reverse complement strand
GCCCCGAGTTCCGCCCAGTAGGCGCCGCTGCCGTACTGCAGCCCCACGAACGGCTCCCGCAGTTCGGGCGCCGGAAAACGCTCCGCGACGAGTTGGTCCCCCTGCCATTGCAGCCAGCCCACCTCGTTCACCGCCACGTACAGCCAGCGCCCGCCCTCCCCGGGTTGCGGGCAGATGTGCGGCTTCACGATCCCCGGCACCTCCAGCCGCCATTCCGCCCCGTACCTCCGGTAGACCCCGTTCTCGCCGCTGGCCAGCAGCACCCCGGTCGCCGTCGAGAGCGCGTTCACAAAACCGCCGGGCGAATCGACATCGAACCGCACCAGCCGGCCGTCCTCGTCGTAGATGCCGCGCTGGGCGCGCCCGTCGGCCTGCAGCCAGAGCCGGCCCTCGTACCGGTAGGCGCGGGAGAACCCGAGCCCGGTCGACACGAACGCGTCGAACTCCGAAAGGCGGGAGGGAAACTGCACGCACGCCAGGCCGTCCCCGAGCAGGGCCCAGACCGTCGCGCCGGAACCGCGGACCAGCCGCTGCACCCGCGCCAACCGGTGGTGCACGTTGCGGCCGATGATCTGGACGATCCGCCCATTGCTGTCGAAGAACGCAACGCCGAGGTTGTCCAGCGCCGCCCCGTAGAGCCCACCGCCCAGATCGCAGAGATCGTTGACCCGATGCCGCCCCCCCAGCGGTCCGCCCCGGACCAGCGGATGGAACTCGCGGCCGTCGAACGACTGCACTCCGGCGGTGCCCACCCCCACCAGCGCCGCCCCCCCGGTCAGCTGCACGCTGCACGTCACCGCGGAGTCGAGCGAGGCGGGACGCCCATGGTCGACCGGGGCCAGCCCGTTCTTCGCGACCCGGAAGAGCGCGCCGCTGGCGCCATCGCTCATGAACACATCGCCGCCCGCGTGCAGGACGCTCTGCAGATTGTCCATCTCGCCGAGCACCCGCACCGCTTGCCCAGGCCGCCAGGAGATCACCAGACCGCTCACGCTGTGCCAGTACCAGTCCTCGCCGACGGTGGTAAGCTGCGACAGGATCCGGTCGGTGCCCCCGCTCTCGGGCATGGAGATCACCCGCTCGGTGCGCCACTGGGCGTCCTCGCCAAGCACGAGCCGCGCGAAACCGCGGGGCACGCTCACGAAGAGCGAACCGTCGCGATCCACCGCGACCTGCGACAACTCCGCCAGCTCCGCGCTGGGATGCCGCCGGATCGTGGTCCAGCGCACACCGTCGCCGATCGCCAGCTCCGTCCGGGCTACCACCAGGATCACGCCATTGGGGAGCTCATGCAGATCGGTCGGTGGCGCACTCAGACCAAGCATCTCCGAGCCGAGCACCACGAACGCTGGAGTGCCGCTTTCGACAAGATTTGCCGGTGCCGCCTTGATCAGGGTCGCCTCTGCGGCCGGCCCCAGCAGCGCCGCCAGCCCGCACACGAGGACCGGCCACCAGCGCCGCCCTTGCTTCGGGATGGGGTGGCCCGTCCGCTCCACGCGCCGCGGGTCTCGGACCACGCGAACATGGCCGCCGGAAGTCGCTTTCGGCAGACTGCGACGAGGAGAACCCATTGATATCAGACCAGTGAGGACCGCCGCGTTCCCATTCGGATTCGGGGAAGAGGGAGCGCGGATGCGTGTTCATCGGCCGTTCACGCCCGAAATTGACCGTCGTGGCGAGGTCCCCGCCCCGCGGCCGCCGGGCATCATGAGCCCGCTCGCCCACCCCGGTTCCACGGAGGCCGAAAGCGGCCCCGAGCCAGAGGCCGGAAACCCAGCCGCCCGGATCGACCGGGCCGGGGAAACGGCCTCACTGCGGCAGGGCAAACCGCAGGCCCTTGGCCTGCAGCCGCGCCACGAGCGTCTCGAACTGCACATCGGTCTCGAGGTGGTCGTGCGTCAGGATCACTTCGTCCGAACCGGGGGTGTTCAGCCCGAACCCACCGGCGGGCGCGGACTTGTCCATCCGCTCGCAGAGATCGCCAAGATCGCGCGCATCGGGCTCCGGCTGCGGCAGGTTGAGCGACCACTCCTTCACGTCATACGTCCAGTACCAGTCGACATCGGCGGCGAGCACCGTCCGCCAGTACGGATAGGTCACACCGGGAAGATGCGGCAACGTGTAGCCGAGTTCGCGCAAGCAGGCCTGGATCGCCGCCTTGTGGGCCAGCCCTTCCGGCGAAGGCACCGCATACGCATCGCCACCGGTGCGCGAGCCCTTGTCGCCGTACGGGAAACGGAAGTATTTC
This sequence comes from Verrucomicrobiota bacterium, assembly GCA_023447015.1. GTDB lineage: Bacteria > Verrucomicrobiota > Verrucomicrobiia > Opitutales > Opitutaceae > CAJCBL01. The sequence goes on along the minus strand of JAEXPG010000176.1, from coordinate 2,182 downwards.
ACCGGCCGGACCACGCCCGCCTCCGCGTAGATCGACTCGATGATCGCATCGGTGCGCCGGATCTGCGCGAGGCACTGCTCGACCGGAATCTCGGAGAAGTGGGGATGGTCGTAGGAATGATTGGCGACGATGAAGCCGCGCTTGATCGCATCGATCGCCGCCGGACGGTGTTTCTCGAGTGCACTGCCGGTGCAGAAGAGCACCGCCGGGATTTTCCGCGCCGTGAGGAAATCCAGTTTCCACCCCGTCGACGAAGTCGGTCCGTCGTCGATCGTGAGATAGGCGGTCTTCGCCGCACCGCCGTACGCCGCGACGCCCGCCAGATCCTGCGCCCGCAGTTTCGCAAAATGGCCCCGGATGATCCCCAGCGTGCCGGTATCGCAGTCGAACACCGTGTTCCGCCCCGCTTCCTCCTGCTGCATGTCGCCGGCCCCGATCCCATCGGGCGCGTCGCCGAGCTGCGGCGGACGTCCCTCGCCGCCCCAGAGCCAGAAATTCGATCCCGCCGCCGGTCCGCCAGCGCAACGCGACGACTCGATGAGGCCGAACACTTCGGCGTACAACCGGTCGCGGCAGCGGGTCGGCACGTCGAGTCCGAGCGCGCCGTCGCGGTCGAGCCCGAACTCCTCGCACACGACCGGCTTGTCGAGCCGGGCGCTCTCGGCGAGATGCCGGAGCACGTAGTCGCGCGACTTGGTGAGCGTCGCCTCGATCGTCGCCGCCGGCTGCGTCGCATCGAACCAGCGCCAGTTCTTCGGCCACAGATGGAACACCGCGTAGTCGATCCCCTTCACCGCGTGAACGAGCCGGAACCGTTCGTCGGTGTATCCGCAACCTTGGGCGCCCTCGCTGCCGGTGGTCACGAGGTGGTGCCGGTCGATCGAATGGAGGTAGGCCGAGGTCTCGTCGACCCAGCGCATGAAGGCGGCGAACACCGCGTCGCCCTCGCCTTCGCGCTCGCCGGGCCGCGGCTCGTTGGCGAGCTCCCAGGCCATGATCGCCGGGTCGTCACGATAGCGCCGGCCGGTCACCGTGTTCTTCCGGGCGACGAGCATCGCGAGGTACTGGCGGTGGAGCCGGTTCGCCTCCGCGTTGGTGTAGAACCGGCTGAGCGTGGCGTTGAAATCCTTCCACGGCGTCCGCGCCAGCGACACCGGCTCCTCGCCCGTCGCCCACGCGAGGTACTGCGACATGCCGCCCGACCAGTCCCAGTAGTTGTTCAGGAACACGACCAGCCGCATCCCGCGCTTGCCCGCCTCGGCTGCCAGGAAATCCAGCCCCTGCAACAGATCCTCGTTGTAAACGCCCGGCGCGGTCTGGATCGCCGGCCGGAGGACGTCCGCCGCCCCCGTCGCCTCGGCCGCCCCAAGCACACGGAGATTGTTCACGCCGAGCGCCTGCAACCGGTCCAGCTCACGCAGCAGGCGAGCCCGCCCGGCGGGGTTCGACGGACGTCCGAGATGGGCACCGTACCAGAGATTCGTGCCGCAGACCGCGTAGGGCTGGCCGGCAACCGTGAAACGGCGGCCCTCGACCTTGACGAACGACTTGGCGGATTCGGCGGAGGCGGACATGGCACAGAGGAGCGAGGCGATCAGGAGGGAGAACGCGCGCAGGGGTCGCATGGGGGGACAGCGGGAGTCGCCCGCCGATCGTGCGCGGCCCCCGTTCGGACGCAATCCCCGAGGCCCGAGGGCGGGCCCCGCCGACTCGCCGCGCGGATTCGTGCCGGTCCTTCCGGTTCAGTTCGCCGCGGGCTGCGGTCCCTCGTCCGCGGGCGAGACCGGTTCGGCCGCCGGGGGCGCCACGACCTCGGCCGCAGGCTCCGCCGGGGCAACCGTTGCCGCCGGAGCGGCCGGTTGCGCAGTCGTCGCCGGCGCGGCGGCGGGCTCGGCCTTCTTCTTCGGCTCGCCCACCAGCACGCCGAGCTGCTGCTGCACCTTCACGAAAAACTCCGGGGTGAGATCGCCGACCGGCACCTCGTAGAGCTGCTTGCTCTTCGTGTGCTCGAAGATCCGGCACGTGCGGTCGGCCGTGAGGCCCTTCGGCCGCAGGAGCTTCTTTCGCTCGAGCATCAGCGCGAGGAACTGCACCAGCGGCGTGTTCTCGTCGCTCAGCTCCACCGCCGGGTCGCACAGCGTCGTGGACAGCCTTTCGGCGCCGAGCTTGAGGTTGCGCTGGG
>JAEXPG010000097.1 GCA_023447015.1 Verrucomicrobiota bacterium | reverse complement strand
ATGTTGCGGTCGGCCGAGCAGGACACGCCGATGCCGACGGGGCAGGAGGCGCCGTGGCGCGGGAGGCGGATGACGCGGACGTCGAGGGCGAAGTACTTGCCGCCGAACTGGGCGCCGATGCCGCACTGCTGGGCGAGCTTGAGGAACTTGGCCTCGGCCTCGAGATCGCGGAAGGCCTGGCCGCCCTTGTTGCCCGAGGTCGGGAGGGCGTCGTAGTACTTGGTGGAGGCGAGCTTCACCGTCTTGAGGTTCATCTCGGCGGAGGTGCCGCCGATGACGATGGCCAGGTGGTAGGGCGGGCAGGCGGCGGTGCCGAGGTAGGTCATCTTCTCGAGGACGAACTTCTCGAGGCTGGCCGGATTCAGCAGGGCCTTGGTCTCCTGGTAGAGGTAGGTCTTGTTGGCCGAGCCGCCGCCCTTGGCGACGAAGAGGAAGTCGTAGTGGTCGCCCTTGCCGGCGTAGAGGTCGATCTGGGCCGGGAGGTTGTTCCCGCTGTTGACCTCGTCGTACATGTTGAGGGCGACGGTCTGGGAGTAGCGGAGGTTCTCCTCGGTGTAGGTCTTCCAGATGCCCTTGGAGATGTACTCGGCGTCGTTGACGCCGGTCCAGACCTGCTGGCCCTTCTTGGCGACGACGGTGGCGGTGCCGGTGTCCTGGCAGAAGGGCAGGATGCCCTTGGCGGAGACGTCGGCGTTGCGGAGCATGGCCAGGGCGACGCCGCGGTCGTTGGGCGAGGCCTCGGGGTCGTCGAGGATGGCGGCGACCTGCGCGAGGTGCGCGGGGCGGAGCATGAAGGAGCAGTCCTTCATGGCGGCGTTGGCGAGGATCTCGAGGGCCTCGGGCTTCACGACGAGCATCTCTTTGTCGCCGAACTTCTCGACCTTCACGAGGTCGGCGGCGGCGTCGAGCTTGCGGTACTGGGTCGTGTCGGGCCCGAGGGGGAACATTTCCTGGTATTCGAAGGAGGGAGTGCTCATGGGATGGAAAGGGACTGAGGGAAGAGGGAGTGAGGGCGGAGAGGATTGGCGGAGCGGAGGGAATGTCGAATGGCCAATGGGCCGGCCTGAGGGCGGCGGGAGGAAAGGAAGGAGGATAGAAGGGGAAAAGGGCAGGAGGAAAGCCCGGGGAGCAGGCAGGCGAAAGATTCCTCGCGGGGGCGGTGAAGGAGCGGGATCCACCGCAGTGCTCAAGCTGGCGGCTGAAGCAGCCGATAGGGTGAAACACCGATACCGGCCTTGCCTCCCGAGGCTGCCGCCGCGATCTTCGCCGCCCGCTTCTGTCCCGCATCCCAACTCGCGCATGCAGCTCCCGGACTTCGACTGGATCTTCTTCGACTGCTTCAACACGCTGATCGACGACTTCGATCCGGCGGGCGAGGAGGGCAGCCTGCTGAGTCTGCCGCAACTGGCGGTGGAATTCGGCTTTTTCGGCGGCCCGGCGGAATTCCGGGAGGCGTATGCGAAGGTACGCGCGCAGACGTTGCGGCTCGGCCGCGAGACGGCGCTGCTCGACCGGCTGCGGCAGACGCTGCAGGAGTCGCCGGCGAAACGGCCGCGCGAGGAGTGTGCGACGACGGCCGAGCGCATGATGACCGCCTGGGAGGCGGAGTATTGCACGCTGCTGCGCCCGTCGCCCGGCGTGGAGGACATGCTCAAGCACTGGTACGCCCGGCGGGCGCTGGCGGTGGTGACGAACTCCCTCGTGCCCGGCATGCCCCAGCGGCAACTCGAGCGCTTCGGGCTCATGCGCTATTTCCGGTTCGCGCTCGACAGCGCGACGCACGGTTTCAAGAAGCCGAACCCGCTGCTCGGGATGGAGGCGCTCTCGTTGGCCGGGCTCGGGCCGTGCGACGGCAACCGGGTGCTGGCCGTCGGCGATCGCCATGACCTCGACATCGTGGCGGCGGTGGACCTCGGGATGCACGTGCTGCATTTCAACCGGCGGCATACCCGACCCGGGGTGCAGCCGACCCCGGAAGGCACCCCGGTCATCCACGATTGGGCGGAGTTTCGTTGAGCATGGCGCGGGCGTTGCAGCGGAGCGGGCCGCGCGGCGGCCTGGCGCAGGCCGGGTGGGTCACGGCGGAAGACGTGCAGGCTGAACTCGCGCGGCAGTCCGATCCGGCACGGGTGCCGGGGCTGCTTCGTTTCTTCAAGACCGGGCCCGGCGAATATGCCGAGGGCGATCGTTTTCGCGGTCTGAAGGTGCCGCAGGTGCGCGCGGTCGTGAAGCGGGCCGATGCCTTGCCTCTTGCGGAGATCGGCCGGCTGATCGAGTCCGCGTGGCATGAGGACCGGCTGACGGGGCTGCTGATCGCCGTGCGGCGTTTCCAGCGGGCGAAGGATGCGGAGGTGCGGCGGGCGTTGTTCGGCCTCTATCTCGCCGCGGCGAAGGCCGGCCGGATCAACAACTGGGATCTGGTCGACGTCTCCGCCGAGCACCTCGTGGGCGGCTGGCTGCGCGGTCGCGCGGACCTTGGGCGGCCGCTCGACCGGTTGGCGCGATCGCGGCTGCTTTGGGAGCGGCGGATCGCGGTGCTGGCGACCCTGCACCTGATCCGGCACAGAGAACACGGGGAGACGCTGCGGCTGGCGGAGGTGTTGCGCGATGATCCGCACGACCTGATGCACAAGGCCGTGGGCTGGATGTTGCGCGAGGTCGGCAAGCGCGACCGGGCGGCGCTCGACGGTTTTCTCGCGGTGCACGCGGCGCGGATGCCGCGCACCATGCTGCGGTACGCGATCGAGAAGCATTCGGCGCCCGAGCGGGCTCGCTGGCTTGCGGCGCGGCGGTGATCCTGCCTTCCGCAGACGCAGAAGAGAACGAAGGAAACAAGGGACCTCGGACATCGGGAGACCGGAATGCGCGGGATTCCGGTCTTCTGCCATCTGCGGGGTGAAAGCCGTCGTTTGCCGAACCGGCGTCCAACCTCTCGCCCCTTCGTTCGCTTGGTCGGCGCTCAAGACACGCGGTTCCGCGGAATCGACCACGGATGACACGGAGGGCCGGACCTTCACGCGTGATGATCCGTGCAATCCGTGGTCAGGTTCCGCCCGGAATCCGAAAGGTGTCCGGACGTTTCTTCCCGACATGGCCTGGCCCGGCTGGGTTCTCTGGCTTCTGTCGGTTTCCGCTGCGCGTTCGGGAGTGATCTGGCAGGTTTCCGCCTGATGGCGCGGTCGGCGCTCCCGCCTGCTGCTGGAGCCGCCAATGCGACGCACTCCGGCCCGGCCGTGAATCCGTGGGTCCGGCGACGAGGGCACCGGGCGGGCCCGCTCCACACAGGCAAAAAAAACCCGCCGGAGCGGGAGGCTCGCGG
>JAEXPG010000043.1 GCA_023447015.1 Verrucomicrobiota bacterium | reverse complement strand
CGCCCGCCGGGCGCGCCCGGCGTCGAGCTTCCGCTGGTACGAGGGGTCCTGGCGCTCCACCAGCAACGCGGAGCGCAGCGCCTCGATCCGCGCCGCCGGCGCCCAGATGCCGCGCGAGAACCGCTTGTTGCCCTTCATCTCGACCACTGTCCACGTCGGCCCGTCGGCCTTGATGCGGCGGCTCAACGCGGCGTCGCCGGGCGGGAGCAGCGCCCAGTCGTCGGGCACGGTGAGCACACGGCCCTCGGCGCTGACGACACGCCGGGGCGAGGAGAACGGACGGACTTCGCGGGTTTCGGTTGGCATCGGAAAGGCCCCAGCATCGCAACGCCGCGCGCCGCCGCGCGAGCCCATTGCGCAACGCTCGACCCCCAGCCACGCCAGTGCCGACGGCTCGGCTCGCAGGGACCGATCCCGGCCCCCGGGCAGCCCAGCCAGCACCGGTCCAGCGGCCCCGCCCCACCGCGAACACGCCAGCCCGGGGGCAGGATGACCCGCCGCCAGGCTCCCGGAATTGCGAGGCGACCCACCGGCGGGCGGCGTTCCGCACCGCCGCCATCCCGACCGTTCGCCGCTTTCATAGGCCTTTTAACACAATCCGCTCTCGCCTGAACCGATCTGGAGCTATCCTCTCATGATCCCCTCCAGCACCGTCTCCTCCCGCCCCATGACCAAGATTCTAGTGATCGACGACGAAGTCATGCTCCGCGAAGCCATCGTTCTCGGGCTGCGCGCGGAGAACTTCGAGGTGTTCGAGGCGGAGGATGGCATCAGCGGCATGCAACTCGCCCGCTCCGTGCACCCCGACCTGATCGTCAGCGACATCAATATGAAGGGCATGGACGGCTACGACACGCTCTCCGCCCTGCGCACCGACAAGGCCACGGCCAACATCCCCTTCGTCCTCATGACCGGCCGCGCCGACCTCAAGGGCATGCGCCACGGCATGTCGCTCGGCGCCGACGACTACCTGCCGAAACCGTTCCGCCTCCACGAGCTGGTCGACGTGGTCCGCACCCGCCTGCACAAGCAGCAGGCCATCCGCGAGGAGGCCGAGCACCGGCTCTCCGAACTGCGCAGCAACATCTCGATGATGTTGCCCCACGAGCTGCTCACGCCGCTCACCGGCATCATCGGCATGGCCGAGATGATCGTGAACGAGTCGGGCAGCCTCACGCCGGCCGAGCTCCGCGAGTTTGGCAACGACATCAAATTGTCGGGAGTGCGCCTCCACCGGCTCATCATGAACTTCCTCGTCTACGCCCAGATCGAGATGATGACCATCCAGCCCGAGCGCGTGCGTGCGCTGCGCGAGGTCGCCCCGATCCCGGTGGCGGGCACCGTCGAGAACGCCGCCCGCCGCAAGGCCCAGGACGTGGGCCGCGCCGCTGATCTCCAGTTCGATCTCCAGGGCGGACAGGCCGCCATGTCGGAGACCAACCTCGCCAAGATCGTCGAGGAACTCGTCGACAACGCGCTCAAGTTCTCCTCCGCCGGCAAAACGGTCGTGGTCCGCACCCTCAGCGACGGATCCTGGACCGAGATCAACGTCACCGACCAGGGCCGCGGCATGAAGCCCGAGCACGTCGCCAACATCGGCGCCTACGTACAGTTCGAGCGCCGCATCCACGAGCAGCAGGGCTCCGGTCTCGGCCTGGCCATCGTCTCCCGCCTCGCGGAGCTCCACGGCGGCCAGATCACGATCACCAGCCAGCCCGACATGGGCACCACGGTCACCGTCCATCTCCCGGCGCACCCGGTGCCCTCGCCCGGAAACTCCGGCCCAAACTGAGCCACGCGGACCGCTCCGCCGCCGCCCGCGTCCCGCTCCGCCCGGACACGACCGGAGCCGCAGACACCGCCTCGGCCGAGTGACCGCATCATCCCGCACCGGAAGGGCGCGTGGTCGGGTAACAGGACTGCGGAGCAATCACGCGGACCGCGTTGGCGCCACCCGTTTTCCGACTCGCGCCGGGGAACACAGCAGGCCACTTAAGCCGCATGTTCTCCGCCGACCGTTGTGCCGCCATCCTCGAGGCGATCCGCCGCCGTGCACCGCTCGTCCACAACATCACGAACTACGTCGTGATGAACAACACGGCCAACGCCCTCCTCGCCCTCGGCGCCTCGCCGGCGATGGTCCATGCCGACGAGGAGGTCGAGGAGTTCGTCGCCCTCTCCCAGGCCCTCGTCGTCAACATCGGCACGCTCTCGCGTCCATGGATCTCCGCCATGGAGAAGGCCGCGAGCGTCGCCTCCGCCCGCCGGATACCGTGGGTGCTCGATCCCGTCGGGGCCGGAGCCACGGCGCTGCGCACCGAGACCGCCACCGCCCTCGCCCACCTGCATCCGGCCTGCATCCGCGGCAACGCCTCTGAGATCCTGGTCCTCGCCGGCGCCACTGCCGAGAAGACGAAAGGCGTCGATTCCACTCGCAGCTCCGCCGATGCGCTCGCGCCGGCCCGACAGCTCGCCCTCGCCACGGGCGCCGTCGTCGCCGTCACCGGCCCGGTCGACTATGTGACGGACGGGACGCAGACCATCGCACTCGCCAACGGCCACCCGCTCATGGCGCGCGTCACCGGCCTCGGCTGCACGGCCACCGCGCTGATCGGCGCCGCGCTCGCGGTCGAGCCCGACCAGATGGCCGCCACCGCCGCCGGCCTCACCTTCCTCGCCATCGCCGGTGAGATCGCCGCCGAAAAGAGCCCCGGACCGGGCTCGCTCCAGCTGCACCTGCTCGACGCGCTCCACCAACTCGACGCCGCCACGATCACACAGCGGCTCAAGATCGTGCAGGCCTGAGCGGGCCGCCTCCCCGGCGCCGCCACGGCAGTACAGCGGGAGGCCTCTTGCGAATCGGACCTCGCCGGCCTTCTGCCATTCTGCCGGATGGCACCACGGCCACCGGCCTTCCTCGCCGACCATCGCGGAACCATCCCGTTGCGACTCCGGCTTTCCGCTCTCGGGGAACATGACCCCGAAACCACGGATTTCACGGATGACCACGGATCATCCTGCGACCAACCGTGCCAATCCGCGATGCGATCTCTGCAGATTCTTCATCTCCCGGAAAATTCTCCTCGGCCGCGCGCTGTCGGGCCGGACGACCACCCCGCCCGCTGCTCCGGATGAGGGCGGTGATCACACGGAGCAACACGGAGACGGAATGTCGGGCGTGAAGCCCGACCCACCATCGAAAACGGTGTTCCCGGAATCCGTGCGATCCGTGGTCCCTCCGTTTGCCCGTTCGGTCGCGGCGGAGCCGCGCTGGGTCCAACGGCGCCGCCCCGACTCAGGCCGGATAGAGCAGCTTGGTCGCGAACTCGGGATCGCTCGTGAGCTGGACGCCGAGCTTGCGCAGGCCAGTGGCGTCGCCGGGGCTCGGGATGTGCGTGAGGTGCACGTCGCAGCCGCCGAGCTCCTTGAGCTGCTCGATCGCCATCGCCGCCGCGTGGTTCATCGTGGCGCTGATGCTCAGCGCGATCAGCGTCTCCTCGAGGTCGAGGCTCATGACCCTGCCCTTGAGCACGTCCTTCTTGAAGTGTGTCAGGGAGGTGGTGACGATCGGCGGCAGCAGGTGGATGTTGTCCGGGATGTCGGCGAGCAGCTTCACGGCGTTGAGCACGAGACTCGCGGCGGCGTGCATGTGCGGGGAGTTCTTGCCCGTGACGATGCGGCCGTCCTTCAGTTCGATGGCGGCGGCGCAGCAGATGCCGTCGCGGCCCTTGCCGGCCTCGCGGCCGAGCCGCGCCGCCTCGTGCGCCGCGCCCACGACCTTGCGGTCCCTGGTCGAGAGCCCGTGGGCGTTGAGCAGCAGCTCGACCCGCTGGACCGTCTCCTTGTCGACCAGGCCCATGGCGTACTCGCAGGCGTAGTTGTAGTAGCGGCGGATGATCTCCTGCCGGCCGGCCTCGCGGCAGGCCGCGTCGTCGACGATGCCGAGCCCCGCGCGGTTCACGCCCATGTCGGTGGGCGACTTGTAGAACGACGACTCGCCGGTGATGCGCTCGATGATCCGGCGCAGCAGAGGGAAGGCCTCGAGGTCGCGGTTGTAATTCACCGCCGGCTGGCCGTACGCCTCGAGATGGAAATGGTCGATGAGGTTCACGTCCTTGAGCTCGGCCGTGGCGGCCTCGTAGGCGACGTTCACCTCGTGTTTGAGCGGCAGGTTCCAGATCGGGAACGTCTCGAACTTCGCGTAGTGCGCCTTCACGCCCCGCTTGTGCTCGTGGTAGAGCTGGCTGAGGCAGGTCGCCAGCTTGCCGCTGCCCGGGCCGGGGCCGGTCACGACGACGATCGGTCGCTCCGTCTCGATGCAGGGATTAGCCCCGTAGCCGGCCTCGCTGACGATCGTCTCGACATCGGCGGGATAGCCGCGCGTGGCCCGATGCGTGTAGACGCGAACACCGCGCCGCTCGAGCCGGTTCTTGAACGCCACCGCCGCCGGCTGCTCGTCGAAGCGGGTGATCACCACCGCGCGCACCACGACGTTCCACTCCCGCAGGTCGTCGATGGTCTTGAGCGTATCCGTGTCGTAGGTAATCCCGAAGTCGGCGCGCATCTTCTTCTTCTCGATGTCGCCGGCGTAGATGCAGATCACGACCTCGGCCTGGTCGCGCAGCTTCTGCAGCAGCCGCATCTTCACGGTGGGGTGGAAGCCCGGCAGCACGCGCGAGGCGTGGTAGTCGAAGAGCAGTTTGCCGCCGAACTCGAGGTAGAGCTTGCTGTTGAAGCCCTGCACGCGCTCGAGGATCGCGGCGCTCTGCTGTTCCAGGTAACGTTCGTTGTCGAAGCCGATGCGGGGTGCCATGGTTTTGACCGCGATTGCGCACGGCGCGCACACACCCCGCAACCATGAAACCGGCTCATGCCCACACCTTCCCGGCCAGGAGGTACGGCATCGTCACCGTGTGGCCTGGCGGGCCCGGGCGGCCGCGAACGCCGCGAGCGCCAGCACGCTGAAGGCCCACCCCAGTGCACCACCACCACCGCTACCACCACCGGCTTGGCTGCCATTCCCCGCGTTCCCCTTCGGGGCCGGCTCCACGGTGATCAGCGCGGTCTTGCTATTCCCCGAGCGATTGGCCCCGGTGACGGTCACGTAGTAGTCACCGCCATCGGCCAGCGTGACCCCTTGTTTCCGGAAGGTCTTCGTCCCCTCGCCCGGCAACTCCACCAAGTTGTGGAACCACCGGTAGGAGTAGGTTTCCCCCTCGGGACCGTTGTGCTCGGCCGTCAGTTCGAGCAGGTCGCCGACGCGGAGGATCCGCCACAGAGGTTGGACGGTGACCTGGAACTGAATGGTTCTGACGCGAGACATCGACGCGGCCTCCTCCCGCAGCAAGCGCGCGTTGTCGGCCGCGTCGCTCTGCCCCGCCGGAATACCCAGCGGCCGGCCTTCGAACTGCAGCGAGGGGTTCGAATACTTCATGACCTTGAAACCCACATAGGACATGATCGTGCCGGTATCCTGGCCGTTGTGGTCGAAGCGATGGCCATAGTTGTAGCCCTTCGCATTGCCGAGCTCACCGACCTCCTTCCGGTCGTGGTTGCAACCAAAGTTGTGCGCCGCCTCGTGCACAAACACAGAGACGCTGCCGTCCCCGACCACAGAGTGGTTCCCTGGCATGTAGGCCATCCCGGCGGCGTTGGTCCGATAGCAGTCGATCTGCAGCACGACCTGATCCGCTCCCAGCTCGTTCCGCCGTGCCTCGACCTGCTGGTCGTCGGCGACAGCGCCCAGGTCCTTGCTCATGTCCGCCGCGTTCTCCACGTAGTCCGCGATCTCACAGCGCCCGGCCGCACGCCACGCAAGATTGGAGACACCGCTGTCGACCAGGATCTGGTTTCCGCAAGCGACACGAGCCACGAAATTGTTGTAGAGCGCCTCGGCACCGCCGTTGGCCTCCGCCGCCTTGGCAGTGTACACGAACAGCACGTCCACCGTGAACACGTCCCCGGCGGCGGACGCCAGCGGCGTCCCGGCGGTATTCCCTTGCTCCGTCGGCAGCTCGACCGGCCGCACGACGTCGGCGGCGAGCGCCGCCGAGACTTCGTCGGGGTTGTACGTCGCCACACGAACCACGCCCTGACGAACGGCATAGTGGTACTCGTTGCCGTAGTCGCTCATCACGATCGCATCGTACCGATCGGCCGTCCCCGCGCTCGCCAGAACCACATCCGGAGCCTCCTCGCACCGTCCCGTCCAGACGGTGCGGCCATCGCGCGTCTGCTGCAGCCGGATCTGGCGGAACGTCATCGGAACACCGTCGACCACCAAGCTCACGCGCTCCGGCCGGAACCCAGCCCAGTTCGTCGCGGCTGGCAAAACCAAGGGAT
>JAEXPG010000574.1 GCA_023447015.1 Verrucomicrobiota bacterium | reverse complement strand
GCGGCGATCTTTCCGGGAATCGCCGCCGACGGGTCAAAGAGGTTTTTTAGCGACGCAGGCTGAGGGCCTGCAGGACTGCATTGTAGCGGTCGACGCTTTCGCTCTTCAGATAGTCGAGGAGCTTGCGGCGACGGCTGGCCATGGCGAGGAGGCCGCGGCGGCTGTGGAAATCCTTGCGGTGATCGCGCAGGTGTTCCGTGAGGTGGTTGATGCGCTGGCTGAGCAGCGCGATCTGGACCTCGGGGGAGCCGGTATCCTTCTCGTGGGTCCGGAACTTGGTGATGACTTCTTGTTTAACAGCGACTTCAGACATGTTGGTTGTGTGTTGATCCACGACTGTGAGAGCCTCGGGTGAAGCTCCGTGCAACCCGCCGTGGAGGCCGGTCGCACCGTTCTAGTCCTGCCGCCGGGAGGCGACCGAACCAGTCGAGGTGGCGCTCCAAACCGTTGGAACGCCACTAACGCGAGCGGTGTTTATCCCGATCGGGCTGCGGTGGAGCAAGCGGTTTTTTCGCCGGCGGCGGCAATCCGAACCTGCACGCGGGCTGGTGGTTGCCCGAGCCGGGGCGAGGGGCGTTCCGCCCGGAGGACGGTTGGCGTGCGATTCTCCGCCTGAATCGGAGCGCGGGGCCGACGGGCGATGGTTTCCGGTGCCGCTCGGGGCGTGGCGCAGAGGCGCCGAGCCTTGCGCGGAGCGGCGCTCAGATCTCGTAGTTGTAGCCGGCGAAGGGCAGCTCGACCTCGAGGGATTCGTGGCGGCGGCGGTGGCGCACGGAGAGGTTGGCGCCCTCGTAGGTCACGAGACTGTGGGCCGGGACGGAGTTCATCAGCCAGACGTTGGAGCCGATGATCGAATGCGCGCCGACGAGGGTGTCGCCCCCGAGGATGGTGGCGCCGGCGTAGATGGTGACGTGGTCGCCAACGTCGGGGTGGCGCTTGACGCCCTTCACCGGGTTGCCCTGGGGGTCGAGGGCGAACGACTTCGCGCCGAGCGTGACGCCCTGGTAGAGCTTCACGTGGTCGCCGATGGTGGTTGTCTCGCCGATGACCACGCCGGTGCAGTGGTCGATGAAGAAATGGGTGCCGATCTGCGCGCCGGGGTGGATGTCGGCGCCGGTGCGCTCGTGGGCGAACTCGGTGAGCATGCGCGGCAGGAGCGGCACGCCGCGCTTGTAGAGGATGTGTGCGATGCGCTGGAGCGAGATCACCAGCACGCAGGGGTAGGCGAGGATGATTTCGTCGTGGCTGCGGGCGGCGGGGTCGCCGGTGTAGGCGGCCTCGACGTCGGTCTGGATGAGTTTGCGCAGGGCGGGGAACTGGCCGAGCAGGTGGAGGCTCTCCTCGGCGGCGGCCTGCTGCGGGTGGGCATGGCCGGCGTAGGCCAGCGCCTTGGCGATCTCGGCGCGCAGGCTGCGCTCGATCTCGGCGAGTTGACCGCCGACGAGGCTGGCAACCTCGTCGCGCGTGGGCGCCTGTTTCTCGAAAAATCCGGGGAAGAGCAGGTGCATGAAGCCGCGCGCGAGGGCGTCGACGGCGGCTTCCGACGGCAGGTTCGAGCCGTCGAGGTGGTTGATGCCACCGTCGTCCGAGTAGGACTGGAGGAGGGCGGCTTTGATGGAGTCGAGGGACATGGCGGCGGGCCGGGTAGGGCGCACGCGGAACGGCAGTGGTGGCGAGAGAGGCGGCTTACTTGATGATCATGTCCTTCACCGTCTTGCCGGCGGGGATCATGGGCAGCACGTGTTCGGTGTACGGCACAACGACGTCGAGGACAAAGGGGCCGTCGTGGTCGAGCATCTCCTGGATGGCGGCGCGCAGCTCGGATTTCTTGACGACGCGGCGGCCGGGGACGCCGAAGCCTTCGGCGATCTTGACGAAGTCGGGGTAGAGTCCGGCGAGGTTGTCGGGGCCGCCGATGTTGGTCTTGTCGCCGAGGATGGTGTTGCCGCGGACGCTGTTGTAGAAGCGGTCCTCCCACTGGACGACCATGCCGAGGTGCTGGTTGTTCAGGATCATGGCCTTGGCGCCGATCTTCTCGATCGCGGCGGTCGCCAGCTCCTGGATGTTCATGGTGAACGAGCCGTCGCCGTCGATGTCGACGACCTGCTTGTCGGGGCGGGCGACCTTGGCGCCGAGGGCCGCGGGATAGCCGAAGCCCATCGCGCCGAGACCGAGCGAGCTGATGTAGCGGCGGGGCTCGGCGAAGTCGTAGTACTGCGCCGCCCACATCTGGTGCTGGCCCACGCCGGTGACGACGATGGCCTCGCCCTTGGTGAGCTCGTAGAGGGTGCGGATGGCCTCCTGGGGGAGGATGTGCGCGCTCTTCTCGTAGGAGAACGGGTATTCCTGCTTCCACGCCGCGCACTGCGCGCGCCATTCGGCGGTGTCGGGGGCGGGGAGCTTGCGCTCGGCCTGGAGGACGAGGAGGCGGGCGAGGGCGTGCTTGAGGTCGCCGACGATCGGCAGCAGGACGCGCTTGTTCTTGTTGTGCTCGGAGGCGTCGATGTCGAGGTGGACGATCTTGGCGTGGCGGGCGAAGGCCTTCGTGTCGCCGGTGACGCGGTCGTCGAAGCGCGCGCCGAAGCAGAGGAGGAGGTCGCACTGGTCGGCGGCGAAGTTGCCCGCGACGGTGCCGTGCATGCCGAACCACTTGAGCGAGAGCGGGTGCGTCTCGGGGAAGGCGCCCACGCCCATGAGCGTGGTCGTCACCGGGATCTGGTTGCGCTCGGCGAAGGTGCGCAGGTCGGCGCTCGCCTCGGCGGAGATGGCGCCGCCGCCGACGTAGAGCAGCGGCTTCTTCGCCTCGGTGAGGAGCTGGAGGATGGCGACGAGCTGCTCGTCGGTCGCGTGCTTCTCCGGCTTGTAGGCGGGCAACTGCATCTCGACGGGCCAGACGGGCGTGAACTTCGCCTGCTGGACGTCCTTCGGGATGTCGATGACGACCGGGCCGGGGCGGCCGGTGGTGGCGATGTGGAAGGCCTCGCGGAAGATGCGCGGCAGGTCGTGCACATCCATCACGAGGAAGCTGTGCTTCACGACCGGGAGGGTCATCCCGTAGAAGTCGGTTTCCTGGAACGCGCTTTTCCCGATGTACTTCGAGAACACCTGGCCGGTGATCGCGACGAGCGGGATGCTGTCCATGTAGGCGTCGGCGATGGCGCTGACGAGATTGGTGGCGCCGGGACCGCTGGTGGCCATGCAGACGCCGGCGCGGCCGGTGACGCGGGCGTAGGCGTTGGCGGCAAACCCGCCGCCCTGCTCGTGGCGGGGGAGGATGACGCGGAACTTGTCGGTCTTGGCGAAGGCCTGGTGCAGCTCGAGCGAGGCGCCGCCCGGGTAGGCGAAGACGACATCGACCCCCTCGCGGATCAGGCACTCGGCGACGCAATCGGCGCCTTTCATCTCGCGGCTGGCGTGGGCGTGGGAGTGGGCGGAGGCGGTCTGAGCAGTCATGGTCGCGTTGTTCAGGGGCGGCCAAGGTTGGCGGTCGGCCCCCGCTCGGCAAGGGCGGATTCTGGATCCTCGCAGGCGGCGGCCGGCGCGCGACGGCCGGCAGTTATCCGCCCCGGCAGGGCCGAGGCGGAATCGGAGCCAGGCGGCGCGGCCCGGCGGTCGCGGACGGGGGGACTGGTTCTGCCAGAGCCGGGATCAGATCTCCACCGGCGTGAGCGGGGTGGGATCGGTGACCTTGATGTGCGGGGCGGCGCGGGCGAACTCCTCGGCGAACCAGGCGCGGGCCTCGGGGTCGCCGTGGTTGAGGACGATGGCGCGCGGGTCGCGGCGCAGGGCGAAGTCGACGAGCTCCTCGCGGTCGGCGTGGCCGCTGAGCTCGAAACGTTCGATCTCGCAGGCGAGCTTCACCTCGGTGTCGAGGGCGGCGAAGAGGAACTTGTCGCCGCGGTGGGAGGTGAGCAGCTGGCCGCCGGGCGTCTCGGGGTCGCTGTAGCCGACGAACGCGATGGTGTTGTGCGCGTGGCCGGCGATGCAGGAGGCCATCAGGTACGAGGGCGTGCGCTCGACGACCATGCCGCTGCTGAGCAGGTAGATGCCGTTCTGGCGCGGGTCGACGCCGGGAATGAGCTTCTTCGGCGTCTGCTGGACCTTGAGCGCCTTGAGGACGGTGCGGCTGAAGTTGATGTGCTTGGTCTTCCTGGAGACGTCGTCGAAGTAGTCGCAGAGGTCCATGCCGAGGCCCGAGCTGTAGATGGGGCACTTGGCGAGCCGGCGGCTCTCCCGGGCGTCGTGGAAGATGGTCAGCAGTTCCTGGTGACGGCCGAGGGCGAAGACGGGGATGAGGACGGAGCCGCCGCGCGCGATGGTCCGGTTGATCGTGTCGAGGAGACGGTTGATCTCGGCCTCGCGCTCCTTGCCCGCCGGGCGGTCGGTGGCGCCGCGGGTGGTCTCGGTGACGATGGTGTCGAAATGGCCGGAGGGGAAGCGCGCGCCTGGGACGGTGCGCTGGCTGTCGAAGAGGACGTCGCCGGTGAAGAAGATGCGGCGGCCCTTGTGCTTGAGCTCGACGCCCGCGGCGCCCGCCACGTGGCCGGCGGGGTGGAGGGTGACCTCCACATCGTCGGTCTGGCCGCTGATCTTCTTGGCCTGGCCGAAGGCGAGGGAGTGGAAACGCGGGGCGATGCGGTCGATCTCCTCGTGGGTGAACAGGGGGAGGTCCCCGCGGCTCTGCTCCTCGCGCTGGCGCTCCATCACGCTCACGGAGTTGTGCAGCATGCGGGGGAGCAGCAGGGCGCTGGAGGCGGACATCACGACCGGGGCGCGCAGTTGTTGGCGGAGCAGCAGCGGCAGCGAACCGATATGGTCGAGGTGGCAGTGCGTGACGATGATCAGGTCGACGTCGAGGCCCTGGAGCGGGGTGAGGTCGGGCGTGGCCTCGGGGCCGGTGAGCTTGGGATGCAGGCCGCAGTCGATCACGATGCGGACGTCGCCGAGTTGCACGAGGTGGCAGCTGGCGCCGATGCCGCCGTGCCGGTTGAGATCGAGAAGTTTCATGGGTGGTGGGAACGGCCGCAGCCGAAGCGGCGGACGCGCGAAGGTTTTGCGACGACGATGGGTATGACGGGCCAGTGCACAAACCCCATCTGCGCGGGAAAGCGGGTGGAGGTCGCGGCGGGAGGCCGAAGCGGGGCGATGAGGTGCGTTGGCAGAGAAATCGGCCCGGCGGGCCGAGTCTTGCGCGAAAAGCGCACGGCGCGTGCAGGCGACCGGTCGCATGGGCGCGAGTGGGCGCGGCTGGCACGCGGATCGTGGTACCGTGGTGCCGGTCAAGGCCACCCTCGTCGGGCCGATGTAGGAACTCCCTCTTTCGGCGGCCGCTCCGGTTATGCGGCCGGGAGGACAATTCCCGATCATGAAACTCCTGCGTCTCCTCTGCGTTCTGCTGCCGTTGGCGGTGGTTGCCGCCGCCGCCCCGAAGTCCGCCCTCGATCCGAATGCCGGTTGGGAGGTGGCTCTTTTCGAACTCACGCTGCCCGGCGACAGCGCGGCCGTGCACTACTACGGTCGCCAGGGGCGGGACAAGGAATGGAAACGCAGTTTTGCGCCGCAGCCGGGCGAGACGAAGCTCGGCTACACCTGGTTCACGTACGCCGACATGAACAAGTGGCACGACGACCATCCCGGCAGCGGCGGCTGGTACCGGCTGGTGGAGAAGGGCGAGACGCGCGTCTGGTACGACCGCAAGAGCGACAAGCAGCGCCAGCCCGAGGAGATCGTGAGTACGCCATACCGGCTCTGGTTCGCGCACCGTTCGCAGGTCTATCCGCTGGCGTTGGCCGAAATCCGGACCGCGGAGGACTTGCCCAAACCGGACGGCTCTTGCGTGCAGGCGCTGCTCTACGCCGAGAAGAACCTCCTCAAGAATTACAAGAATCCGCCGGAGGCGGTTCCCGGACTCGGCGACCATGCGTGGCTGGTGGCCAACGGCCAGGGGCGCAACGGCTGGCTCGAGCTCGTCGTCGTGCGCGGCCCGGCGGTGGTGCGCTTCGCGGGGCAGCCGGTGATGATGGTCCGCTCGGGCGAGGCGTTCGCCGAGGATCCGATCCTGCGCAACGTCCGCGGCGGCGCCCTCTCCGGCGATCTGCGCGACTACGCGCTCCGGCCCGACAGCAGCGGCGGGTTTCTCGACGTGGCGGCGCAGGCGCCGCGCGTCGAGCAACTCCTGCGCGAGGAGTTGCTGGCGATGGCCCGCGACTTCGTGCGCGAGTGGGACCGTTACTGTGCGGCGAAGGTCGGCCCGGGGCCGCATTTCAAGGGCGTCTTCCTCGACACCGGCGCGGTGCTGCCCGGCGCGGCGGACCTTCCCGGTTCGAAGGAGACGCAGAGCCGGCGCGACCTCTGGACAAGCTCGCTGATGTTGAGCAATGCGGCCAAGGACAACGTCGAGATCCTCAATCTCGACCTGCGGATGTTCTATCCGCCGGCGAACGCACCGACGGCCGACCAGGCCATGTCCGACGCCGCCGCGGAGTTCGCTGACGCGGTTGCCCAGCGCGCGAAGTACCCCGACCAGAAGCCGATTCTGCTCCAGGTCGAGGGGGCCGACCAGAGCGCCGCGTTCGAGATGACACAGGAGCAGGACGGTCGCAGCCTCTACACCACGCGCATGATCCATTTCCGGTCCGGCAATGTGTACGGCCATGTCGTCCACACCCGCTTCGATTTCCAGATGGAGAACGAGAAGATCCGCCCGCTGCCCGGCGACCCGGCGGTGCGACTGATCCTGGCGACTCTGGCGAAGATGCGGCAGCTGGGCGGAGGCACCGCGGCGACGGCCCAACCTCCGGCGGCCGGCCCGGGGACGCTCGTTGTTGCCGCGATTCCGGACCGGCTGTGGTCCGACGGCGCGAGCACGGCGGTCCTGCGCTTCGAGGCGAAGCTGGCCGACGGCCGGTCCGCCGTGGGAATGCCCCTGAAGGTGGCGGTCGAGAGCGCTTTCGTTGGCGATGTCGCCCAGACCGAACTCACGACCGACAAGGACGGCCGCGCGACCGTCGAGTACCGGGCCGGCACGCGCGCCGGGACCAACAAGGTCACGGCAACCGGCGACGCGGGGATGACGGCCGTGGTCGTGCTGCGTCATGGAGGTCTGGAGACGGCGGTGCGCACCACCGGCCTGCAGTTCCTTGCCGACGGGTCGACGCCGGTGGTCGTGGTTGCGCGGTTGGTCGATCCGGATGGCAAACCGGTTGCGAAGGCGGAGATCCAGGCCGAGCCCGACGAGAGCGAGGTGCCCGGCCGGGGTGAGTTCGTGCGCGACCGCGCGCGCGACGAAGCGGCCGCCGGGTGGCAGGCGTGGACCTACACGCCGCCGCAGGTCGATCCGGCCGAGGGCTGGAAGGGCGGACGGGTCGAGTTGAAGTTCTCTGCGAAACCGCCCGGCGGTGCGTTGGCCTTGGAGTCGCTGCTCGCGCTCACGTTGCACAGCGGCTCGCCGTTCTGGTGCGTGATCGAGAAGCCCGGCTTCGCGCCCGGGTTGCCGACGAGTTTCCGCAGCGAACGCAGCCACGGCCTGCTCACCGGTACGGCGCGCGTGACCGGCGAGTCCGGTGCGGTGCCGCTGGTCGGGGCGAAGGTGACGGTGTTCGCGAACCTCGGCGGCAAGGCGCAGGCGATCGGCGGCGGCGTGCGCGGCGCCGACGGCGGGTTCAGCGTGCCGTTCACCGTCGAGAGAACCGTCGCCGGGCCGGAGAGCGCGTGCACGGTCGAACCTCCGGCGCTCGGGCTCGCGCCGGAGACGCAGCGCTGGCTGGAGGTGGTGCGCGCGAAGGCGGCGGCGCTCCGGACGAAGGGTTTCCCGAGCAAGTCCGCGGAAGGCTTCGCGGCGAAGTTCACCGCCGATCTCGCTGCAGCGACCGACGACCCGCAGAATCCTCGCAACGCGGCGCGGTTGGTCGTGGCGGTGCGGCTCATGGGCGAGGCGCTCGGTTACCTCGACGAGCTCGACGACCAGCACTCCCAGGCCGAGGCATGGCTCAACGAGAGCCTTGAGGCCGCGGTCGACGATCTCGCGAAGGTGATCGACCTCAGCAGCCGCGTGGAGACGGCGCAGGAGGCTGCGACCGACTACGTGACTAACGCCCCGGGGCTCGAGGCCGCGCGCCAGAAGGCGAAGGACGCCTGGAACGGCCTGCGCAAGAAGGCCGTCGCCCGGTTTGTCACGACCGCCTACGGTGTGATGCGCGAGACCTACAGCAAAGCCTCCGAGGAGCTGGAGGAACGCGAAAAGCTCGGGCTTTCCAACGACACCGGCTCGGCCGCCTGGAAGAAGTGGGCCGTGAACAAGGCCAACGACTACTACGCCGAATGGATGTTTGCTCCCGCCGACGCGATTGCGAGCTGGGGCGAGGCGAAGCTGAAGGCGGAGCTGACGAAGTTTCTCAAGAACGCCTACCGCGGCCAGTATCCGAAATTCTTCGCCGCGGCGCTCGAGCACGCCGCCGGCCGGATCGCCCGCGGCGAGGCGACCTGGGGCGATGCCGAGAAGGCCGCGGCGGTCCTACGCGACGACTTCGCAGCGGTGGCGGAGACCTATCGCCGGGCCAACGAGGCCCACCTCAACCGCGAGCTTGTCCGGCTCGATTTCAAGCTCGCCGTCGACACGGTGGGCAAGGGCGTTGCGGTCTATTTCGCGGCGAAGGAGGCGCTCAAGACCAACCCCGAGGAGTGCCGGAAGAAGATCCTCGAGAGCATCGACCAGGTCGACAAGGCGTTCGCCGCCGTGGACACCGCGTGCCAGACGTACAACGGCCGCCAGTGGTTCGCCGTCTGCCATCGCGCGCGGCTGGCGATCGCCGAGGTGGCCGTGGACGCATCGCGCTAGCCCGGAGATCCGCCGCGGTCAGAATCCCCGTTCCAGCCAGGCCCGGCCGATGCCGGCGAGCAGGCCGAAGAGGTGGGATTCCCACGACGTGCTGCCGCGCACCGGTGCGACACCGGCGAGCATGCCTCCGTAGAAGAGCAGCACTGCGCCGGCGACGAGCAGGTCCTCGGTGGAGCGCGTGAACCATGCGACGACGACGAGATAGCCGAGGAAACCGAAGATCACGCCGCTCATGCCGACATGGGTCGCCTTGCGCGCCGCGAGCCAGACCAGTCCGCCGCTGACCAACGCGATCGAGGCAGCGACTTCGGGGAATCGCGCCGGTGCGCGGTGGAGCACCAGATAGCCGAGCCCGGCGAAGGGCGGGAGATTGGCGAGCAGGTGCGCGGCGTTGGCGTGGAGGAACGGCGCAGTCGCGATCCCCACGAGCCCGGCGCCGGTGCGCGGCACAATGCCGAGCCGCTGCGGGGCGTTGCGCCAGAGCGCGGCGAGGATGGTGCCGAGCACCATCGCGGCCATCGGCCAGGAGACATAGATCAGCGGTCGCTCCGTGTAGAGG
>JAEXPG010000564.1 GCA_023447015.1 Verrucomicrobiota bacterium | reverse complement strand
GCTTCTCGTTTTCGCCAACTTCCGATTGAGGCAGACGGGCGCACCGCCCACATTCCCGCCGATGAATCCCGCCGTTCCCGCACTGATCTTCCCGGCCATCTCCCTGCTCTTCCTCGCCTACACCAACCGGTTCCTCGGCCTCACCAGCGTCGCCCGCAAGATGCTCGCCGAGCACCTCGCTTCGCCCCAGCCACACTGGGAGGTCCAGCTCATCAACATCCGGCGCCGCCTCCATCTCATCCGCAAGATGCAGCTCATGGGCCTCGGCTCCTTCATCACCGCCGCCCTCTCGATGGGCGCACAGGTCCACGGCTTCCCCAACACCGGCGTCGGACTCTTCGCCGCCTCGCTGGCCTTCTTCATCGGCTCCCTCGGCTTCTGCGTCCACGAGATCAAACTCTCGATTGATGCCATCGAGGTGGAGTTCAAGCGCGCCAAAGTCCCCGGCGTCTGAAGCCGGCCCCACGGAGCCCAGCGCGAAGCTGGCAGACGGCGGCGGCCGGAGCACACGGACGCGAACCAGGTCGCCGGCTGGCGTCCCTTCGTTCGCCCCGGTCACTGCGGCTCCGGTTCGCCTAATCGCGGCGCAACTCCCGGATCGCCTCGCCCAGCCGGCGCATCCCCTCCTCGATCTTCGCCTCGTCGGAGTTCGAGAAATTCAGCCGCAGATGCCGGTCGTCGGGCTCGATGAAGAAGGCCGACCCGGGCACGAACGCCACTTTGCGGGCGATCGCCACCTTGAAGAGCTCCATCACGGAAACGCCCTCCGGCAGCCGCGCCCACAGGAACATCCCTCCGTCCGGCTCGCTGCATTTCACCTCGGCCGGGAAATGCCGTCTGATCGCCGCCACCATCGCGTCGCGTTGCCGGCCGTAGAGATCGCGCACGAGCGCGATGTGCGCGTCGAGATCATGGTCGAGCAGGTGCTGGTGCACCACGCGCTGGGAAAAGTAGTTCGAGTGCAGGTCCACACCCTGCTTCGCCGTGACCATCAGGTCCATCAGCTGCCGCGGCGCGACGATCCAGCCCAGCCGCAGCCCCGGCGCCACGATCTTCGAGAACGAACCAAGCATCACGCTGCCCGGGCAGTGCGCCCGCAACGCCGGCAGCGGCTCCCCGCGGAACCGCAGCTCGCCGTACGGATCGTCCTCCACCAGCACCACCGGACGCTCCGCGCAGAGCCGACCCACCGCCGCCCGCTTCGCCGCCGAATACGAAAGACCCGAGGGGTTCTGGAAGTTCGGCACCGTGTAGAAGATCTTCGGCTTCCGCTCGTCGAACGCCTGGCGCAGCTCATCGAGGTTTGGACCGTCGTCCTCGAGCGTCACTGCCGCGAACTTCGGCTCATAGGCCGAGAACGACTGGATCGCCCCAAGATACGCCGGCCGCTCGAGCAGCACCGTGTCACCCGCGTCCAGCAGCACCTTGCCGAGCAGGTCGAGGCCCTGTTGGGAACCGTTGGTGATGAGAATCTCGTCTGGATCGACCGTGAGTCCGCGTTTCTCCATATAGCGCCGCGCGATGAACTCCCGCAGCGGCCGGTAGCCTTCGGTCGTGGAATACTGGAGCGCCGCCGTGCCGGCCTCCCGCAGCACCTTCGCCGCCGACTCCGCCACGTCCGCCACCGGAAACGTGCGCGGGTTCGGCAGCCCACCCGCGAACGAGATGATCGACGGATCCTCGGTGACCTTGAGGATCTCGCGGATGGCCGAGCGCTGCATGCGCTGCGTGCGACGGGAAAACAGGGCGGAGAGATCGGAACTGGCGTTGCTCATTTCCTGGAGTTGAACGGCACAACATCCCGCCCGCCCCAGCCTCCGTCGAGGCCAAATCCCGGTCACGACAACGGCTCCCGTGGTGGACCCGCTCGTCCTGCTTCGCTGGCACGCTCAACCCGTGGGTCCAGTCTACGATTGGACGCCAGCGACACAGGCCAGCGCCCAAGCTCCATCGATCCGTCTCCCCGGGAACGCCGAGTTCCAGCTCGGCCACCGTAAACACCATCCCCCAGATCCCTTTGCGCACCACGGACTGCTGAACGACCGATCCGCCTATCCGCTCGCGAGGCACGGGAAAATTCAGCCACGACGAGTTCGCTCCCCCTTTTGTTTCCTTCGTTACCTTCTGTCGTTTTCTGGACTCCGCGACCGGTGTCTCCCTCCATCGTTCTTTGAAGGCTGCGTGGCCCTCCGCCTTGCCCTCGCGCCCGCGCACCGGCAAACCTGCGCCATGCCTGCGCTCCAGGTTCTCCCGCCGCCCAAGTCGATCCGCTATGCCCGCGGCGTCTTTCCGCTTTCGCACGCCAAACGCCTCGTCCTGCCCGAACACGCCGGTCCGGCCACCGACGCCCTCGCGCAGCGCATCGTCGACGAGATCGGCACCCACACCGCCGCCCCGGCCATCCTCACCCCGGGCGAAGGCGCCATCGAGTGCAGCCTCGGTGCCACCGGCCCGGCGCAAAGCTACACGCTCACCAACTCGCCCAAGGGCATCGCCCTCGTCGGCGCCGACGCCGCCGGCGTCTACTACGGTCTCCAGACACTCCTCCAGATCGTCCGCCAATGCGGCACCGAGCTGCCGGCGCTGAAGATCAGCGACGCACCCGACTACCCCGTCCGTGGCTTCTACCACGACCTCACCCGCGGCAAGGTCCCCACCCGTGCCACCCTCTTCGCCCTCGTCGAGAAGATGGCCGCCGCGAAGCTCAACCAGCTCCAGCTCTACGTGGAGCACACCTTCGCGTTCCGGAACCACCCCGACATCTGGGCCGGCTCCGACCCGCTCACCGCCGACGACATCCTCGCGCTCGACGAGCACTGCGCCCGCCACCACATCGAGCTCGTCCCCTCGCTCAGCACCTTCGGCCACTTCTACACCGCGCTCGTCGCCCCACAGAAACAGCACCTCAACGAGTACGACCTCGATGGCTCCGCGCTCCCCTTCTCATGGTGGGATCGGATGGGGCACTACACGCTCGACTGCCGCCACGCCGACTCTTTCGCGCTCGTCGCCGAGATGATCCGCGAGCTGCGCCCGCTCTTCCGCTCGAAGCACTTCAACCTCTGCTGCGACGAGACCTTCGACCTCGGCAAGGGCCGCAACGCCGCCTTCGCCAAAAAGCACGGCGTCGGCCGCCTCTACGTCGACTTCCTCAAGAAACTCTGCGGCGTCGTCCGCGCCGAGGGCGCCGTCCCCATGTTCTGGGGCGACATCGTCGGAAACCACCCCGAGCTCGTCCGCGAGGTCCCCGCCGACTCCATCGCGCTCGACTGGGACTACTCCGCCGACCTCCACGACACCAAGAGCGCGCTCTTCAAGAAGGCCGGCCGCGCGTTCTA
>JAEXPG010000546.1 GCA_023447015.1 Verrucomicrobiota bacterium | reverse complement strand
ACCGGATCGAGGCCGATCGCGGCGAGGGAGGGCGGCAAGGCGTTCATGCGGGAGGAGGCGGAACGGAGAGAGGAAGCCGTGGGAAGCACAAACCCGGCCGCTTTGCGGCGCCCGGTTTCGGCGAGTGGGGAGACTCCGGGGGGAAAGAGGAAGTGTCAAAAACGATAGCGGCCCGAAAAGCGAAAGAAGCTGGCCGCCGGGGCGTTGGTGCATTGCTCTAACGACAGAAGAACACCCGGGCGCAAAGCGGATTGAGCCGCACCCGGGCGCCGCGCAGCCTCGCCGCCTTTCCACGCCCCGTTCGCGCCGCCGCGATCTCCGTGTCCGGCCCGCCCCAACGCCCACCATCCTTCCGCCATGGCCTACCTCGCCCCGTCCCAACCCTCCGCGCCGACCTCCCACGGCCCGTCGTCCGCACCGACCGGATTCAGGAACCCGGTATTCTGGGTGCCCACGCTGTATCTGGCGATGGGCATCCCCTTCAACGTCATCATGAGCGGCACCGCCGCCCGCATGTACAAGTCGCTCGGCTACTCCGACGGCCAGATCACGGTGGCGCTGGGCAGCATCGGCGTGGCGTGGTCGCTCAAGCCGCTCTGGGCCGCGTTCCTCGACATGTACCGCACGAAGAAATTCTTCGTGATCTCGATGGAGTTTCTGCTCACCGCGCTGTTGATCGCGGTGGCGATGTCGCTCCCGACCACCGGGTTCTTCCAGACCAGCATCGCAATCCTCTGGGTGGCAGCCTTCGCCTCCTCGACCCAGGACATCTGCGGCGACGGCATCTATCTCACCGGGATGGACCGGCCGTCGCAGGCGCGGCTGGCCGGCGTGCAGAGCACCTTCTGGGTGCTCGGCAAGGTTTTCGCCTCGGGCGTGCTGATCTCCGCGATGGACTGGATGCGCGAACGCCAAGGCTGGTCGAATCAGGTCATGTGGCAGTCGGTGATGGGCGCTTGTGCTCTCTCGATGGCGCTGCTTGCGGTCTACCACCTCTTCTTCCTGCCCACGGGCAGCACGACCGACCGCCCGAGCAGCGCGAAGCAGGTGGTCGACGACTTCCTCGGCACCGCCGTCAGCTTCTTCCACAAACGTGCGTTCTGGGGCATGATCGCCTTCGTGTTCCTCTACCGCCTGGGCGAGGGCCTGATCCTGATGGAGGGCCAGCTCTTCCTCCAGTCCCCGGTCGACCAAGGCGGTCTCGGCCTCACGGTGGGCCAGGTCAGCAACATCGACGCCGTCTACGGCACCAGTTTCAACATCCTCGGCGGCCTGCTCGGCGGCTGGTTCGTCTCGCGCCGCGGACTCTCGAAGAGCCTCTGGTTCCTCGGACTCTGCCTGAACATCCCCCACTTCACCTTCGTCGTCCTCAGCCAACTGGCCACGACCCACCACGGCCTCGACTACTCGACTGTCGTCACCCTCGTGAGCATCGAGAAGTTCGGCTACGGCTTCGGCTTCGTCGGCAACATGATCTACATGATGCAGCAGCTCGCGCCCGGCCGCTCGACGATGACGCACTACGCCTTCGCGACCGCGCTCATGAACCTCATGCTCGTGCCCACGAACATGATCTCCGGCCCGCTCGCCGAGACGCTGGGCTTCTCGACCTTCTTCTTCGTCGTCATGTTCGCCTCGATCCCGTCGGCCTGGGCCGCCTTCAAGGCGCCGTTCCCCTACAACCGCGAGAATCTCGGCGAGGATGCCAGCATCACCCCCGACGATCCGACCCGCCTGTCCCCGGTGGAACGCGCCGCCCAGTTGCTGACCGGCCGGGCTTCGATGTATGCGATGCTCAACATCCTGACGCTCCTGATCGTCGACTCCCGCATCCTCGGTTCGCTGCAGGGCAAGGCGGCGGGCGAAGGCAAGCTGCAGTTCGGCCTCCTTCTGGGCAGCGCGGTGCTGAAGCTCTTCTTCTCCTTCAGGACCTTCAACCTCGCCGCGGAATGCTCCACCGTCGCCGAGCGGTCGGGAGACACCGTGTTCTCCGGCAACGCCCGCGGCGCGAAGATCGCCACCATCATCTGCGGACTCGCCACGTGCGCGGTCCTCGCCTTCGGCGCGAAGATGGCGTTCTGAGCGACGTCCGCGTTTCCCTCTCCAAGAGCGCACTCCGGTGCGCTCTTTTTTGCGTCCAAACGCAGGGGCCGGCGCAACGCGCCTGCGACCGGCCGGTAATGCTTCGTGCGCAGTGCCGGCGGTTTTGCCGTTGGCACCGCGCACGGAAGCGGCGATTCCCGTTCCACCCCTATGACGACGCCCGCCCCTTCCACCGCCTCCGTCAACTGCGGCCTCGCGCCCTTCGCCCACGTCGCCGACCTCGGCGCCGCCCCGACGCCCGGCCAGGCCGCCTACGACCTCGTCCACCAGCAGTTCTCGCTCCGCTCCTCCGCCGCCCTCGGCGGCGCGGGCGACACCGGCCTGCTGCTCTGGCGCCGGCTCCGCGGCGGCTGCATCCTGCAGGCGCGCACCGCGCTCCCCGTCGGTGGCGCCGCGGGCCTGGTCGTCCGCGCCGGGTTCGA
>JAEXPG010000538.1 GCA_023447015.1 Verrucomicrobiota bacterium | reverse complement strand
CCCAGCGGCCCGTTATCCAGCGGGTGTGAATCTCCGCGTGAAGAAGCCCGGTAGCCGCGTTGGCCAAGTCACGGCTCGACTCGCGTTCCGTCCCCACCCAACCGTTGGACCGATATGCAGAACGTCGCAGCCGCCTTCATCGCAGGAGTTGGAGTCACGTTGTTCGTGATCGTGGGACTGAGTCTCCATGTCCGATTGTTCACTCGGAGCAGGCCTCGCAATCTTCTCCGCGAAGTCCCCCACGGGTTTCTCGACCGCTTCCGCCACGAAATCGTTCGTTCCGAGACGATTGGTTACCACACGCTGACGCCTACCGTGCATGAGGAAATCGAGCGCTCGATCATCAACGCGCTGCGGCTCGAGAAGATTCCCGCCAGGGCCGTCGAGGTGGGGACGCCGGAGAACCCGGCCACGTTGTGGCTGCTCGGCAGCGCTATTTCAGAGGAGTTTCTCGTCGACCTGGTCTCGCGAGCCATTGCGCACTAGTGCGCGACCAATCCACCCACTCAACGATCGACCATCGGCGGCTGTTGGAGAACGATCGATCGCGCCCCGGAAGGACGACGTCGCCCGCCGGGCCAATCGCTAGAACGTTTTTCGGCGGCCCGCCGCACGGCCGCTTGATTCGGGCCCGGCGCTGTCGTCTAAAATGGGGCCGCAGATGAAGATCCTCATTGTCGCCGAAAAACCCTCCGTCGCCCTCGATATCGCGAAGGCGCTGCTGGGCGTAAAAGAGGAGAGCGGCAAGTTCTTCAAGGGCCGCACCCCGCTGGGCGACGAGCTCACCGTCACCTGCGCGGCGGGGCATTTCCTCCAGCTGGCCAAACCCGAGGCCTACGATGCGGTGCACGGCAAACAGTTCGGAAAATGGCGCATCGCCGACCTCCCGATCCTGCCGAAGGCCGGCTGGGATTTCGACGAGGTCCCGCGGCAGAAGGCCGAACGCTCGCTCGAGGTCCTCTGCGGCCACCTGCGCGCCCACGAGGGCGGCGAGATCGTCAACGCCTGCGACGCCGGCCGCGAGGGCGAGCTCATCTTCCGCAAGATCCTCAAGCACGCCGGAGTCGACGGCGCGAAGACGACGCTCTCGCGCATGTGGATGCAGGAGATGACCGAGAAGGCGTTCCGCGACGCCTACCGCAACCGCCGCCCCCTCAGCGAGCGCGACGGCCTCGGCGAGGCGGGCTACACGCGCGACCAGGCGGACTGGCTGTCTGGCATGAACAAGACCGTGCTGGCGACCAAGACCCTGCCGCGCGGCACCGGCAACTGGCGGGTGTGGAGCGTCGGGCGCGTGCAGACCCCCACGTTGGCGCTCATCTACGAGCGCGACCGCGCGATCGCCTTCTTCAAACCGCAGAATTTCTGGGAAGTCTACGGCGTCTTCGACGGCGTGGTGGCCAAGGCCGACCTCGACGCCTACGCGGCGGCGGAGCACCGGGCGAAGCTGCTCGGCAAGCCCCAGATCATGGAGGACCGGGACCGCAAGGCGTTCTGGTCCGAGGAACTGGCGGTGAAGTTCACCGCCGCCGCCAAGAACCCGGACACCTATCTCGTCAAGGACACCGCCTCGCAGCGAACCGAGCGGCCGCCCCTGCCCTTCGATCTCCAGGAGGCGTCGAAATACTTCTCGAAGAAGTTCGGTTGGACGGCGGCGCACTCGCTTGAGGTGCTTCAGTCGCTGTACGAAGACCTCAAGCTCATCAGCTACCCGCGAACCGATTCCCGCTACTTTCCCGACTCCGACGAGATGCGCCAGAAGGTGTGCGACGGCGTCCGCGCGGCCCACGCCTGGATCCAGGAGAAGCATCCGAAGGCGCACCTCGCGACCCAGGCTCTGCGGACCGACGAGGAGATGGGCAAGGCGAAGGCGTTCCGCAACACGGAGAGCGACCACTACGCCCTGCATCCGCTGGCCGACACCTCGCGGCTGACGCGCGCCAACCGCGACCAGCTCCTCGCCTGGATGGCGATCACGCAGGCCTGCCTCATCGCGCTCGACGAGCCGCTCAAGGCGAAGGTCGTCACCCGCCGCTGGGAGCAGAAGGACGCCACCGGCGACTACGCGCCCTGCATCTTCCGGACCGCGCGCGAGAACATCCTCGCCCCCGGCTGGACCCGCTGGGTGAAGGACGACGGCGACACCAAGGCCCCGCCGGCCATGCCCGATCTGGTCAAGGAGCAGGCCCTGGAGCGCACCGAGATCAAGACCCTCGAGACGAATCCGCCGAAACCGTACGACGACGCCACCATCCTCAGCGCCATGGGCTACGCCGGCGCGACGATCGACGAGAGCACACTCACGCCCGAGCACCTCGAGGAGCTGCTCGAGGCGATGAAGGACCGCGGCCTCGGCACGCCGGCCACCCGCGCCGCCATCATCGAGACGTTGCTCGAGCGCGGCTTCATCGAGCGCAAGGGCCGCTGGATCGTCTCCACCCAGAATGGCCGGGCGCTGATCCGCAGCCTCAAGAAGATCGACCCCGCCGCCGTGTCCGCCCAGCAGACGGCGGAGATGGAGTACGAGCTCAGCCGGATGGAGCGCGGAAAGTCGAGCTACACGCGTGCCACGTTCCTGGACACACTCCTCGCGCAGTTCGTCGCGGTCGCCGAACGCTACAAGGCGGCGAGCACCCGCCTGGGCGAGGCCGAGCGCCCCGAGCTGGTCGATGGCACGCCCACGCCGATTCTCTGCCCGAAGTCCGGCCAACCGATCCTCGACCGCGGCGCGGCCTGGGAGGCACCGGGGTTCCCCGGCACCCTGCTGTGGAAGGAGTGCTTCGGCCGCCGGTGGACCGCCGAGGAGTTCCGCGAGCTGCTCGAGGCCGTCGCCGCGGGGAAGCCCAGGAACTACGAGAACCTCGCCACCCGCAGCGGCCGCACCTACGCGGCGATGCTCGGCCTCGACGCCGAGTCGCACAAGATCGTCATCGTCGAGCCCGAGGCGAAGAAGGTGAAGGGCATCAAGTGCCCGAAGTGCGACAAGCTCCTGCTGGACCGGGGCGCCTATTTCGAATCCCCCGGCTTCCCCGGGGTGCGGTTCTGGAAGAATGCCTTCGGCCGCACCTGGGCACCGGAGGACGTGTTGCGACTCATCCGGGGCGTGGTCGACAAGGCGCCCGCGGAGTTCACCGACCTCGTCTCGCAGCGCACCAAGAACACCTATTCGGCCCGGCTCACCATCGACGAGCCCGCCAAGAAGGTCGTCCTGCTCCTCGATCGCCGGCCCCAAGGCGACGCCGGTTGACGTCTGTGCCGTCCCGATCCGCGAACGCCGCCGGCATCATCAAGTGCGGCCGGCGTTCCTTCGCTTCGCTGCCTTCTGCCGGCTCCGACTGGTCGGTCCGGATCAGCGCAAGGCGTCGGACCCGCTCGCGGTCTCGTCCTCGGCCGCGGCATCGCGCCGGGCACGCCGCAGATCGGCGTTGGCCTTCGCAAGCTCGGCCGTGCGCGCCGCCACCCGTTCTTCCAGTTCGTGGCTCAAGGAACGGAAGCGTTCCTCGCTCCGTTGCAGCTCGGCGGTGCGTTTGCGCACCAGCAGTTCGAGCCGCCGCTTCTCGCGGCGCCCGAGCGCGGCCCAGCCGCCCACGGCCAAGCCGACGAGGGCCACGCCGGACACCACATAGAGCCCGTAGGCGACGGCCGTGCGATACCAGGGCGGGCGGATCGTGAAGGCCAGAGTCGTCTCCTGCCCGAGGGTCTGCCCGGTGCGCGGCCGGACGTGCAGCACATACCGCCCCGCCTTGAGCCGGTTGAGGTACGCGACGCCGACGGCGCCGGCCGGCAGCCAGTCGCCGCCGCCGCCCTCGAGCTTGGTCTCGAACGTCACCGGCCGGCCGAAGATCGCGCCCGGCGCGAGGAAATGGATCGCAAGCGAGTTGTCGCCAAGCGCCAGCGACGGCAACTCCCCGCCGGGGAAGAACGTGTGCGCATTGCCGCCCACCAGATGCACGTGGCTCACGACCGCGCGCAGGGGCACCGGCGGCACGCAGCTCAACCGCGGATCGAACCGCAGCAGCTGCTGGCGCTGGTGCAGCCACACCACGCCGTCGGACTCGGGGGTGAAGAACAGCGGCGCGATCGCTGAGGGCATCCGCTCCAGCGACTTCTCGGGCACGTCCGACTCCGGCCGGACGACCCGCACCGTCTCGTCGGCAATATACCAGACACGTCCGAGCGCATCGCGGATCGGGCGCCCATAGCCCGGAGCCATCCCGCCGCGGGCGTACCACGTCTCCGTATCCGCAATCACGCGATCGGTCGCCTCGTCGTAGCGGAGGAACTGCCCGGCCACGTTGAACCGCACGTCGTTGTCGACCACGAACAGCTGCACCCAGCTGTCGGGCAGGCCGTCCTTCTGCTCGAGGATCCGGACCACCGGCCGCCCCTCAACCACGGTGATCCGGGCCACCCGCCCGGCACCGAGCTCCACCCAGTAGGCGGCTTCGCCCCGGAGCACGCCGACAAACGTCTCGCCCAGACCGGGCGCCGGAAACCGTTCGCTATGCAGGCCCGCGGCATCCGACCAAAGCCATCCGACCTCGTCCGTGGCGGTGTAGAGCCGGCGGCCGTCGCGCGCCGGAAGCGCACAGACGTGGGCATTGACGGGGCCCGGGATCGCCAGCGTCCAGCCCGCGGCGTCGCGCCGGTAGAATCCGTCGTGGCCGCAGGCCACGCGCGGCCCGCGCCCGGTCGCAAGCGAACTCACAAAACCCGCAGGCGAATCCGGATCGAA
>JAEXPG010000179.1 GCA_023447015.1 Verrucomicrobiota bacterium | reverse complement strand
AGGACGAGACGGATGGAAACCGGGAGGCGCGAGACCTTGTAGCCGGACTTCTCGAGCGCGGGCACCGAGTAGAACCTGTGCGAGGTACCGGCGGCGGCGAAGGTCTGGAGCGGGTTGAGGGGGGGGGGCAGGCCGCGCATGGAAACGGTGGTGCGAAATCGATGATTACAGAGACGGCCGGCAGCGGGTAGCATGCCGGCCGAGCGGAAGATTGCCGAGTCTGCTTACTTCGCGAGCGCGGCTTTGACGGCGGCGAAATTGGGCAGGTCCTTCGGCGTGGCGGTCTGCTCGGCGTACTTGATCACGCCGTCCTTGCCGATGACGAACGCCGCGCGGGCCGAGGTGTCGCCGATGTCGGCGAGGTTCGGGAAGAGCACGTCGTACGCCTTGGTCACCGTCTTGTTCAGGTCGGAGACGATGGTGAGCTTGATGAAGTTCTTCTGCGCCCAGGCCTCCTGCGCGAACGGGCTGTCGACACTGATCGCGATCACGTCGGCGCCGAGCTTCTCGTAGTCGCCGAGGCCGCCGCTCTGGTCGCACATCTCCTGCGTGCAGACGCCGGTGAACGCCAGCGGGAAGAAGAGCAGCACCGTCTGCTTCTTGCCGAAATTGTCGCTGAGCCTCACGTCCTTGAGGCCGTCGGCCGTCTTGGACTTGAGGGTGAAATCCGGAGCCTTGGAACCGATTGCGAGTGCCATGATGGTAGGATGAGCCGTGTTGGTTTTCTTGAGTGAATCCCCCGGGGCTAAGCCCCGGGAAACTGGAGCCGGCACCGTAGCCACCGCCGGGAACGCGACACAAACCAAAATTCCCCTTGTCCGCCCCCGGCCCTGCCCCGAGCATCCGCGCCCTTTATGAGCATCCTGGACGATCTCCGCGCGCGCGGCCTGGTGGCCGACTGCACCGACAACGACGGCCTCGCCCGCCGCCTCGCCGAGAAACCCGTGACGCTCTATTGCGGCTTCGATCCCACCGGCGACAGCCTCCACGTCGGTCATCTCATGGGCCAGGTCACGATGCGTCGTTTCCAGCTCGCCGGCCACCACCCCGTCGCCCTCGCCGGCGGTGCCACCGGCATGATCGGCGATCCCTCGGGCAAATCCGCCGAACGCAATCTCCTCACCCGCGAGCAGCTCGCCCACAACGTCTCCTGCATCAAGCGCCAGCTCGCCCGCCTGCTCGACTTCGACTGCGCCGGCA
Organism: Verrucomicrobiota bacterium; assembly: GCA_023447015.1. GTDB lineage: Bacteria > Verrucomicrobiota > Verrucomicrobiia > Opitutales > Opitutaceae > CAJCBL01. The sequence continues at coordinate 2,088 of JAEXPG010000179.1, read as the reverse complement.
ACCCCGCCCGCCTCGTCGACAACGCCGACTGGACCGCCCCCCTCTCCTACCTCGATTTTCTGCGCGATGTCGGCAAGCACTTCTCGGTGAACATGATGGTCGCCAAGGACAGCGTGCGCTCGCGCATGGAGGGCGACAACGGCATCTCCTACACCGAGTTCAGCTACATGCTGCTCCAGGCGCACGACTTCTACCACCTGCGCCGCACCTGCGACTGCGAGCTCCAGATCGGCGGCTCCGACCAGTGGGGCAACATCACCGCCGGCACCGATCTCATCCGCAAGAAGCTCGGCGTGCCCGCCTGGGGCCTCACCTTCCCGCTCATCACCAAGAGCGACGGCACCAAGTTCGGCAAGACCGAGAGCGGCGCCGTCTGGCTCGCCCCGCAGAAGACCAGCCCGAACCGCTTCATCCAGTTCTTCGTGAACACCGAGGACGCCATGGTCGTCCAGTACCTCCACAAGTTCACGCTCCTCCCGCTCGACCAGATCGCCGCCCTCGCGACCGAGTTCGCGGCCAACCCCGGCGCCCGCACCGCCCAGAAGGCCCTCGCCCGCGAGGTCACCGCGCTCGTCCACGGACAAGGCGCGGCCGACGACGCCATCCGCGCCAGCGAGATCATGTTCGGCGGCGGGCTCGAGGGCATCTCCGAGGCGCTCTTCAACGACGTCGTCGGCGAAGTGCCGACCAAGCCGATCGAGAAGCTCAAGCTCGAGGCCTCCGGCACCGCGCTCACCGAGGCGCTCGTCCTCGCCGGCCTCGCCCAGTCGAAGGGCCAGGCGCGCAAGGATATCGAGGCCGGCGGCATCTACGTGAACAACGTTCGCGTAACCGACGTCGCTCGTGGCGTGACCGCAAACGACCTGCTCTTCGGCAAGCACCTCCTCCTGCGCAAGGGCAAGCGCACCTACGCCGTCCTCAGCGCCCGCTGAGCAGTCGGTGCAGTTCCGAAGTCGCGCCGGATGGCGGCGCGACGCCAAGGGCTCCGCTTCGAGCGCGCCCGCCACGAGGCCATTCCCGAGTTCGCGCCAGCGGCCTCGAGCCTGTGGTGATTTATCGCCAAGGCTTGGAATCCCCGGGATTTCGTGCACAACTCACCCCGGCGCCTCAACCGCGCCGCAAACCCATGCACTCCCCCACACTGCTTCGCGCGGGCCTGCGCCCGTACGGTCTCGCGTTCCTGCTGTTCCTGGTCGCAACCGCCGCGTTCGCCCAGAACCTGACATTCACCGTCGTACCCGGCGGTACAGTCGACATCCCGAACAACACCGGCAACCGCTGGTATATCACGGCCCCGGCCAACATGGGCGGCGCCACGATCTCGCGCCTCGAGTCCAATCTCATCGCCGAGGATTTCTGGCCCAGTTCGCCCAACTTCTATCCCGACACCACCAGCTACTCGGGCAATCGCATCTGGCCCGGCCAATACCTGCGCGTCTACGCCAACAGCCTTCCGGTCAATTCGGTGATCACCGTCCCCTACAACACGCCGAACCCCACCACCAATTCCTACACCATCAAGGTCACCGTGAAGACCGCGCCGGCCGTCACCGGCATCACGCTGCTCGACGCCAATCCGACCGCCGCCGCCTCCGTCCGCTGGCAGGTCACCTTCAGTGAGTCCATCTCCGGCGTGACCGCCGCGAACTTCGCGCTCACCAATCCCAACGGCCTCAGCGGCGCGGCGATCACCGGCGTCAGCGGCTCCGGCACGAGCTGGATTGTCACCGCGTCCACCGGCACCGGGCTCGGCCTGCTCGGCTGCAACTGGGTCGGCCACAAGACCGAGTCGCCCTCCGTCCCAAACACCTTCACCGGCAACCAATATTCCTTCCAGGCCTCGCCGGTGATCACCGCCGACCCCGCCAGCGCCTACATCGCCACCAACACGACCCAGCTGCTGAGCGTCGGCGCGACGCTGCGCGGCGGCGGCGCGATGAGCTACCAGTGGTACCTCGGGCCCTACGCCTCCCGCTCCGCCATCTCCGGCGCCACGGGCTCCACCTACACAGTCCCGGCCTCCGGCTCCGTCGGGCTCCGGCAATACTCCTGCCGCGTGTTCAACGCCGCCAACACGAGCTACTACAC
>JAEXPG010000502.1 GCA_023447015.1 Verrucomicrobiota bacterium | reverse complement strand
CGGTTCAATGGATCTCCTTGTGGAGGTCTTGGTTACTCACCGCTGTACCCCTGGAAAAATTCGCTGGGCGCATGAGTCAGGCCGGAACCTTCTTGAGATCGACCTGAAGGGATTACCGTGGCTTCCGAGTTGGGATGAGGTTCGCGTTGCGGTGCTGGACTCGGCGCCGCGGGCCTGGTTAGCTTTTGCTGAGAAACATGCGGTTGAGAGATTTCACGCGGGTGCACGAGTTGTTGCATCTGCGCCATCATTCCCAGGGAAGCCTCGCGTCTTTTGCCAGTTGGGAGACCTTACCGGAAGGCGGGACGTTTCCGTTGGCGATATCTGTGTGAAATGTCGTTTCTTGGCGACCGCCAACATCGATGGTGAGCTTGGTCGTTTTCACCCCGTGCGCTGTCTCGCCCATACTGGTATCAGCTCGTTCGGGGATTGGCTGCGAGCCAAGAACGGCGGAGGAGTACTCCCTCGCAATGCACGTGGGTTGCCAGATCTAGATGTGGATACAGACCGCAGCGAGGACATTGCTGCCGCACAAGAGCGAGCCAAACAGCAGGTGAAGGCGGGCGCTGCTCCGTCTGCTCTGCCCAGATTCCGAGTTGTTCCGCCTGCCCCGAGTTACGCGGATCATCTCGCGTGGAGTGATAGGTACCAGAAGCTTCGGGCCGAAGGGAATTCAGTGCTCGGATCACTCGTGTTCCTTCAGCAACTGAGGGAATTCGCTCCGAGGACGCCCGCGGACCAAGCATGGTGGACTCGGCAGGTTGTTCGGTTCCGCCGCCATACTCCTGTCGAGTACGACGAGAAGGAAGAGCTGCCGCAATGTAGCCCTTCAGTAGAAAAGGTGGCCCTCGGTTGCGGGACCTGTGGTGCCGCGATGGCGGTTACTTCCCTTCGCGCCCTTAATGGTGCCGCGCTTTGGGTCTGCAGTCGCGACAAGAGTCACCCGGCGCGCTGGGCGCCGGTGGCAGCAATTGACGGGAGCGGGTCTTGTCGTGTTGCTGAACGGTGACGGACGATAAGAGGATGATGGCGGTGGGCGGACCGCTGTCTGAACCTAGCAACTCTTGATCGATATAGTCTATGAAACTGAGTTCGGTTACCCTTAGTAATTTCCGGTGCTTTGGCCCTACTGCGCAGACTGTCCCGCTCGACAGCGGGATTGCGGCGTTGATCGGCAACAATGGCGCCGGCAAGTCGTCCACGCTCGCCGCCCTTAGCAAGGTATTTGGGCTGACGAACGCCGACCGCAGTCTTGTTCGAAGCGATTTCCACCTGCCTGCCGGCAAGACGTGGGAGACAGTCGGCCCGATCGAAATGCGGATCGAGCTGTGCTTCGAGCTGCCCGAACTGCTCGACGGCAAGGAGAGCGCAGGTGCGCCAGCGGCCGTCTTTAAGCATCTAGCCGTTAGCGAACCCGGCAAACCGCCGGTGTGTCGTGCAAGGCTACAGGCGACATGGACGCCAAGCACGGTCGCGGAAGGCGACATCGACAGCGACTTGTTCTGGGTGCTGGCGCCGGGGAAGGGGGGAGATAACCTAAAGCCGTTGGTGGCTTCGGACCGCGCGGCCATCGTGGTTCACTACATTCCGGCGACACGTGATCCGATCCGGCACATCCGCCAATCGACGGGATCTATCCTGCACGGATTCCTCTGTGCGATTAGCTGGAGCAAGGAAACAAAAGCTGCCGTCGAAAAGGCCTCACAGTCGATTCGTGACGCGGTCGGTGGAGAGCTGGGCATGAAGACCGTGAATGGTCTGGTCGAGTCCTGCTGGCAGGAACTCTACAAGGAGGGCACGCATTCAAAGGTCCTCATTCAGCCGGTGGCTCGCACCGTCGACGAACTCATCCACCAGGTGGACACCGTGTTTCAGCCTTCGGCCAGCGATCGGGAGGAGGGAGTTGAGCGACTGAGCGACGGCCAGCGGTCCCTTTTCTACATCGCCCTCGTGGCGATGTCGTTCGATGTGCAGGCTCGCTTGCGGAAGGACCAAAAGCACGGGTTGCTCGAAGACAAGGTGCGGAGTCCCGTGCTGACGATTCTCGCGGTCGAGGAGCCGGAAAACCATGTGTCACCGCACTACCTTGGCCGAATCGTCACGCTGCTCAAACGCATCGGAAAGGATGTCGCCGGTCAGGTGGTGCTGACCAGTCACTCCGCGTCCATCATGGCCCGGGTCGAACCGGAGGATGTGCGCCACCTTTCCTTCGACGCGGCGACGAAGCTATCGACGGTGAAGCGCATCACCCTTCCTCCGGAGGGCACCGACCGCGAAAAGTTCGTACGTGAGGCGGTGCGCGCTTACCCCGAGTTGTATTTCTCGAAGCTCGTCATTCTAGGCGAAGGTGACAGCGAGGCGTTGGTCATCCCTCGTTTGGCTCGCGCGCTCGGCGGCATCGGACTCGATACGAGCCTCATCTCCTTCGTCCCTCTCGGCGGTCGACATGTAAACCATTTCTGGAAACTGCTCAATGGGCTCGGTATTCCGCACCTTACGCTTCTCGACCTGGATCTCGGACGGGCCGGAGGCGGCTGGGGGCGGATCAAGTACGCGCTCGAGCAACTGCTGGAGCTAGGAGTGGACGAGAAAAAGCTGCTCGATCCAATTGATCGGGCGAGGCTCGCAAAGATGCACCAATGGGATGGCTCCACATTGAGTAAGGACCTTGCCAGTTGGACGACTTTTCTTGAACGGCATCGCGTCTATTTCTCGTCGCCCCTCGATCTCGATTACGCGATGCTTCAGGCGTTCCCGGACGCCTATCAAAAGCTCGAGCCGAGCCTTCGCGGGCCGCAGGTCATCGATGCAGCCACATTGATTGCTTCGGTTCTGGGCGAGAAATCGAAAGCAGAGGCATTCTACACGACGTCCGGCACCGAGGATCTCCGCTGGTATCGCTACCTTTTCTTCGGCCGGGGCAAGCCGGCGACTCACGCGACGGCACTAGGCTATTTGACCGACGAGCAACTCAAGAAGTCGACGCCTGACAATCTGCGTCGCTTGGTCAGCAAAGCCTCCGAGATCATCAACCCAGAAGTCTTGGATTTCTTCTGATGAGTGCCCTGCCCGAGAAGCAGGCCGAATGGAAGCCGACCGGCATCACGCTGGAGCCGGCTGCCTTTACCGTGGCCAAGAGCGAGAGCAATCACCTCGTGGTCGCGGGCCCCGGAGCGGGAAAGACAGAAATGCTCGCGCAGCGTGCGTGCTTTCTCCTGCAAACGGGAACATGCCCGCCGCCGTTTCGGATTCTCGCGATCAGCTTCAAGCGGGAAGCTGCTGAGAACCTGAAGGCTCGCGTAATACTCCGTTGCGGACGGGAACTTGCATCACGGCTCGACTCCTACACGTTCGATGCGTTTGCGAAGGACATACTAGACCGATTCCGCCTGGCCCTCCCGGTCGAGTTGCGACCATCACCCGACTATAGGATCATTACCGGCCGCGATGCTGGTGACGACGATTTGCGAGTGCGGATGCTGGAGCTATCCCAAGGTCACCTCGCCTTGTCGGCGTTACGGCGCGAGCAAATTCGTGGGAATGAGCTTCGTCTCGGCATGGTCGGCCGCCGACTCCCGCCGGACGATTGGCCCGAGTCCGATTACTTCTTGGCAGGCGCCGGAATGTGGCGCGCCCTGATTGCGGATGATCCGTCCCAGTTGACGTTTCCGATGATCAACCGCCTCGCGGAGTATGTAGTTCGCTCCAATCCGATGCTGCTGACAGCACTACGCGACACCTACCGGTTCGTCTTTCTCGATGAATTCCAGGACACAACCTCGCTACAGTGTGAACTCATGGAAACGTGCTTCCTGGGGAGTTCGGCAGTGCTCACCGCGGTAGGCGATACCAAGCAACGCATCATGGGCTGGGCCGGGGCGTTGCCGGGTGGGTTCGAACGATTTTGCACGCATTTCGGCGCGGAGATCGCCCATCTGATTCAGAATCACCGCTCCCGTTCACTGCTTGTCGCAGTCCAAGCGGTATTCGCGGCTGAACTTGATCCGGACGCCGCCGAGGCGGTTTCGGCGCGGACCGGACCGGAGACCGGCGAGTGCCGCGTACTCGAATTCGCGTCGGAAGGGACTGAGGCTACCTATCTCGCGGCGATGATTCGCGAGTGGCTCGACGAAGGAGTTGCTCCCGAGGAGATATGCGTTCTCTGCCGGGCGCAGCCGGACAGGTTCGCGGGCGCCCTCATCGCGCGACTCAATGCCAATGGCATTCAGGTCAAGGTCGAGGTGAACCGCCGTGAAACACTGGGGGAACCAGTCGTGGCGTTGCTTCTCGACATGATCGCATTGGCGTTTGCCGACAGCGCACCCGATGCTTGGGAAAATGTGAGTGCCATCGCCGCTGACGCCTTGGGTGACAAGACGGAGGAGCAGATCATGGCGACGAAACGCCGGCTCCTTGGCTTCGTAGCGGAGGCCAAGGGAAAGCTCAGCGGCAGTGACGGTACGAGCGCCCAGCTCCGGCCCATCTTAGAGGAGCTCCTCGGCTTTGTCGGCCGTGAGCGGTTTGCCTCGGTTCATCCACAGTATGCACAGGAAGAATACCTAGATGAACTCCTCCTTCGCGTCGCCGAACTTTTGGAGGAAGACCTTCCCGGGAGTGGTTGGACCGGAGTGGTCGATTCGGTCAAGGGCATCGGCGCAATTTCGGTGATGACCATGCACAAAAGCAAGGGACTGGAGTTCGATACCGTTGTGTTCCTCGGCCTTGAGGACGGTGCAATCTGGAACTACGGAAGGAACGCAGAAGAGGAAACATGCGGCCTTTTCGTCGCTCTGTCCCGAGCAAAGGAAAGGTGTTACTTCACCTACTGCCGGAGTCGGACGAACCGATGGGGTAACCAGGCCGCCCAGTCCCGGATCACCATCAATCGAGTCTATGAACTATTTGCCTCAAGTGGCGTAACGGTTGAGCGCCTTGATTGATGCGAATTGTCGGCCGCAGATGGCCACTAGCTCCATCTCATTGAGTGGGTCTTTCGTGGGGTCTCATCTTCCTGGCAGCACCCTCGACCATGCCAAACAGATGGTTCGTCGACGCAGCCCTTGTCGCACTGAGACCGGTGTCCAATGCTTGAACGCGATCCGTCGTATGCTCAGCCTTTGGCCATGCCGCTCAGCCCCATCGTCCTCGTTGTCGTCGCCCTCATCGTCCTTGCGGTCGTTGCCCTTGCCTTGAAGGCCAAGCTGGCCGGCGGCGAGGAGTCGTCTGGGCCGGGAGATGTCTATGAGTTGCGCCCCGCGATTCTCACCAAAGCCGAGCGGTCCTTTTTCGGTGCCCTCGAACAGGCATGTCCAGACGGGGTTGGCCTCCTCGCGAAGGTTCGCCTCGGCGATCTCTTCCAGCCGCGCAAGGGGCTGGCGCGTTCGGAGTGGGCGAAGGCGAGTAACCGGATCAACAACAAGCATGTCGACTTCCTCCTCGTTCGGGCTTCCGACTTCGTTCCGGTAGTGGGCGTCGAACTCGACGACAAGTCGCACGCCCGTCGTGATCGCCAGTGGCGCGACGATTTCGTCAACGAAGTCTTCCGCTCGGCTGGTCTCCCGCTGATTCATGTGCCCGCGCAGGCGAGCTACAACGTGGCCGAGCTGAGGGCGGCAGTTGCGAGCGCCCTTGATGCGACTGCTGGCGCGGTTGAGGCCAAGAACTAGACGAATCCGGAAGACTGTGACATTTCCCATATGGGTCGACGATCTCGCCGCCGCCGTGATCCGCTGGATCTGCTGCTGCCGCTTTTCGGTCTGTTCATGTTGGGCGCGTTCTTCGTGCCGGGATTTCTCCAGCTGGTGTTCGGGCTCCTGCTGTGGATTGCGATAGCCGCCGGTGCGGTTGGCGTGGTCGCGCTGTTTGTTTGGCTGGTGCGGCGGCGCAAGCGGATTTCGGAGCCGAACTGGTTCGCTCAGCCCGTGAATGTCACTCCGGTTCAGCGGACCGCGCCGGCGCCGGTGCCCAACGTCGAGGTCGACACCCGTCCGCCGCAGGGCGAGCCCGTGGTCTGGTCGTTGGAACTTCTCCGGGAGCTCGAATGGAAACGCTTCGAGGACGTGGTTGCCGCGTACTTCCGCTGGGAAGGCCTTCGAGCGAGAACCACGCGCATCGGCCCAGATGGCGGTGTCGACGTCTACCTGTACCGCGATGGCGAGTCCGCTCCGCTCGCGGTGGTGCAGTGCAAGGCCTGGAACGCCTACAAGGTCGGAATCAAGCCCGTGCGAGAGCTCCTCGGCGTGATGGCTTCCGAGAAAATCGCCAAGGGCTACTTCATCACGACCGGAGTGTTCACCGAAGAGGCGAGGGAGTTCGCCCAGCGCAACCCGCTCAAGCTGATCGACGGGGATGAACTCTTGCGCCGCATCCAAGGCCTTCCGGAGGGCGCTCGTTCGCAACTCCTTGATGCTGCGACCAAGGGCGACTACACGACGCCGACCTGCCCGCGCTGCGGCGTGAAAATGGTCCGCCGCGTGGCCCGCAGCGGGACCAATCCCGGCAGCGAGTTCTGGGGCTGCCCGACCTATCCGCGCTGCAATGGTGTTCTGAAGATGGCCAAGGGGGCCGGCTCGTGATGGCGCCCTGAACTGTACGGGGCAGAGGTCTGGCGCTACGCTGTGACGCTCTCGCTCAGTTTGCGTTTAGGCCGAACTCGCGTGTCCGCAGCTTCTCCTTCCAGCGGTTTTCCATCTCGATGAGGTTCTCGATGGTCGTTGAGGATGACGCGACTTCGAGCACGGCGACATGGTAGTCGGAACTCGGAACGTCCATCATGCGCCGGTTTCCGCCATGGCCACTGGAGGCATACTCTTCCCAGCGACCCCAGAAGCCGGCGGAACCATGTGCCGAACCCACGTACTGTTTCCCGGTGCGGGGACAGGTGAGCAGGTAGATGCCACCGACCGACGAGAGCACTTCGCGCCACGCGATGGGAACGGAAGAGAGCCCGCTGAGTTGTTCGCGGAAGTCGAGAACACCGGGAAACGGCGGCTCATTCTCGTTCCGCCGAATTTCGAGGATCTTCTTCTCGTTGGTCTCGGCGCGCTGCACCCACGCTCTGTACCCGTCACCCCAGACGATACTGAGGCGCCCATGGTAGTCTTCCAACGTGGGCAAGAGCTTGAGATCGTAGAGATCCATTCCTTCGACGTTCTCGCCGGAGATCGGATCGAGGCGCCCGGCTGGCGCTTTCCCTACGCCGCGAATTGCATACAGCCCCACGAAGACTGTCTCGTTGAGTGGCGTAGCGACGAATGCGGCGAGGCGCTTCGCGCCGGCGAAGATCTTTGGGCGGCTCTGGATCGACTGGTACTTTTCGAAGCTTCCGTCTCGCATCTTCCAGAGCTGATAGGGAGTGGGGCGCCCGCTGATGCGCTGGTCCTGATGGCGGACCAGTTTCACGGTTGCGGGATCGATACTCTCGGCGCGGAGGAGGGCATTGAACGAGATCATGGGGCTGATCCGAGTGGATACCGGTTGCCAGGCGGCGACAATCCAAAGTCCTGCTGCGAGTCGGTGAGCGAGAAAGGGAAGGATGCTCTGTTTTGACCCTGGTCACCCGATTGGATGCCAGTTCGCGGTCGCCACTGGGGCCCTTGGATGCAATTCTGCGACCACCGGAGGCACCCCTAAGCCCGCCGCAGCTGGCTCGTTAGGGACGACTTCCGCCGGGCGTATCGCCTGGGAACCCGCTGTCGGCGCGGCTGGCAGCGGGTTCTGGCGCCCTTTCCGCTCATCCTGGGCGAAGCTGATAGGCCGAATCCGGCTCCAGTGAAAGTGGCCGGCCGTACTGTGGCCAAGGGGAGATAGACGGTTGCTGGTGTCACGATGTAAGACGCAAACGAAAAATGACAGAAACAGACTTGACGGGAGTGCGAGACCGTCTTTCTTGGCGGCATGCGCAATCCCGATACCCCCAAAGCCGATGGCCTCCCGTCTACCTTCTCAGCGTATTTCTCCGCTCTCCGGGAGAATATCGAGCAACTCCGGAGCCACCTCCTTTATCAAATCAAAGACTTTGCCGAATCGGACCGGGATACCGATTGGCTAGTTACCTGCACGAAGGCCCTGCAGGCAGTTGAGAAGCAGATAGAGTCGCTCGCCTCAAGTGAGGCGGTCCTTGTGCAAATCTCCGAGTCCGTTGCGGGGCTTGAGCCTGGTAGGGAGCAGAAGACCGAACGAGGACTACGCAGGATCATCATCGAAATCTCCGAAGGAATGGTGAATCAGAGCCTGCTGAGCCTAACCGCTGCAAGGAAGCGCAAGACCGTTAGTTTGGGGGAGCGGCTCAAGATTGTATTGCCCGATGGTACCCGGTTCGAGTCGGAGATCGTGGAGCCGGGAAACCGTCTGCGTGAGCGGGGTCTGATCAGGGCCTTCTTTCAGAGCGAGAAGGTCAGACCCGGCGAAGAGGTAGTTCTTGAGGAGGTCACTCCTGGAGAATGGACACTCAAGAAGGTCGAACTCGATCCCTCACTTCTTGCGGCAGTTGCAAGTCTCTAGATGCGGGCGTGGGAAACAACAGAATCTAGCAATCAGAAAAGACCGAAGAAGATGAATGTTACGCGACAATATCCAGTTCTTCGATCGCTGACGCCGGTAACGGTTAGCATTTCACCTCATGCAGCTGCGCGAGCGCGGAAACGCGCGGGTTGGACATACGCTGCAACCTGCAGGATGGCTGCGCGCGCTGCCCATCGGGGCCTGTTCCCGGAGGCGATTCAGCGACACGGGCTGCGGCTTGACATGGAGGTTCTTTGCCCAAGCGACGCGGGCAGGATGAGCGTACTCGATGGAGAGTTCATCTTTGTCTTCAGCCTGAATTCGGAACGCAGCATGTTGACTCTCGTAACCGTCTATCGGGCTCCACAATTGCTTCTTCGCGCATTAGGTAGATCGATACAGTGGTGCCGCCGCGGTGTTGGTTTCAGGGCAAACTAGGGAACGGAACCGAGCCATGAGCATCCATGCCGGGAAAGTGAGGCAGGAGAAGTTGATCCTGCTTCTCGCCCTTTACACGCTTCGCAAGAAGTTCGGATTCTCTGTTGTTACGAAAGACCATGCATTGCGGTTCATTGCGAAGAAGAACCTGATGACGATCCCGCTGGACGAACTGGGCAAGAGAACTGGGCCGGAGGCGATTTGGGAGAATGACTTGGCGTGGAGACGCAAAGACTTGGTTGAGTCAGGGCTGATGACCTATCGACCCAAGAATGAGTGGGAAATCAGCGCGAAAGGCATGGGGGTTGTCGAGGCTTGCGCCAGCAAGGTCGAGGAAGCCATTGCCCAGGGACTGACTTGGAACGAGGTCTTCGCGAGCGAACCGGAGGATGAGATCTATTGGAATGCGAAAACCATCGAGGCCTTGCTGGCGATCAGCCGAAGGTGCGATGTGCACGAACGCGTCGCGTGACATCCGGGAAAAGGACTTTCCCCGCGTTCGAGCCTGCGTCTCGTCCTCCCCATTCTAGCGGGGACACCCCGCAACGCCCCGATCCGGCTGCCGCCGGGACTACCGCGCGCCGAAGCATCCGTCGCTCCGGCGCTTCGCTGCGATTCCGGCTCGGGCCGTTCGTTGCGCTCCGAGACGCCTTGGCTCCCGCGCTCACGGCCGCTTCTGGCGATTCGTCGCCCGAGCGCGACCATTCGCCAGGATCGCTCCCTCGTCAGGCTACGCTCGCGACACCAGCGGCCTTGCCGCGCGTCCGCCGTCGCCGACTCGTCGCTTCTCTCGCGTCCTCTCGCCTGCACTCCGCTTCGCCTCTGCGCGACGGATGCTCCGGCGCGAACCGTTGCCGATGATCCAGCGGGCTTCGCCTCCCGGCTAGTTCGTGCCGCTCAGGCGCCGCTCGGGCTGGCGGTGCTCGCTCTCGTTGCGCCGCTCGCGTGATCTTCTTCGAGCGGAGCCACACCCTGCGGGGCTGCCTCATGATAGCACCTGCGCCGGCGGGCGGCCGGGCGGCGCGAGCGCCTTCGTCCGTCCTCGCCTCAAGGTCCTTCTCGCTGCGCTGCGCTCCACCTTGCGCGACGGTGCTGATCGTCGGCATCCCTCCGGGGCGGCCGATTTTACGGTTCGGCTCGGGTTGGGGTCCGCGTAGCGCGGCCCGCTACAGGCGCCCTCGTTGGGGCGCTCGTCAGCAAAGTCCAAAGTCATGAACTCGTCCGTTATCGTTTCCCCCGCCCAGACCTTCAAAGCGCTTTCGCCGGAGGACCTCCGCCGCTGCGCGCCCTCCGTCTTCGCCGAGCACGCGCGGCCCGGGGTTTCTTCACGCTATACCTTCGTCTCCACCGCGCAGGTCGTTGCCCTGCTCGGGGCCGAGGGATGGGAGCCAGTCAAAGCGTCCGAGCAGCGAGTCCGGTTGCCCGACCGCATCGGATTCCAGATGCACGAGATCCGGTTCGCCCGCCGCGTCGACCTGGAGGCGGGCGCGTTTCAGGTCGGGAGCACCCGTGCGGAAATGGTCCTGCAGAACGCGCACGATGGGAGCCGCGCGTACCGGATCGACGCGGGTCTCTATCGGTTGGTTTGCCGCAATGGCCTGGTGGTTTCCGACACGGACTTCGCCCATGTCGCGATTCGGCACGTCGACGTTTCGGCCGAGGCTTTCGCGCAGGCGGCGCAGGCCGTGGCGCAGAACACACCGCGCACGCTGGAGACGGTCGCGAGGTGGCAGGGCGTGCAACTCCCGCAGGCGACGCGGGTCGAGTTCGCGCGCCGGGCGGTGGCGCTCCGCTGGGACGCCGATCAGCCGGTGATGAAGTTGCTCGGTCCGGAGAAGTTGCTCACGCCGGGGCGCTACGGTGACGCCGCAACCGATCTCTGGACTACGTTCAATGTGATTCAGGAGCACTTGGTTCGTGGCGGCGACCGCTACCTCGCCTACACGG
>JAEXPG010000445.1 GCA_023447015.1 Verrucomicrobiota bacterium | reverse complement strand
ACCCTGAACGAGTCTGAACCATGAAAGCCGCCCCTGGTCCCGCGAAGAAGTCGCCTCCGCCCGCCGCCGCCGCCACCCCCGCGCCGGCGCGCCCGCCGTCGCCCAAATCCGCCGCCGCCGCCGTCTGGCGGACCTACCAGGGGGCCGAGAGCAGCTCCCTCGACGAGAAGGCGCTCACCGAGCGCTACCTGCCGCTGGTGCGGTCGGTCGTCGACCGTATCCGGATCAATCTGCCCCCGCACATCGAGGCCGAGGATCTCTACAGCGTGGGCATCCTCGGGCTCATCGCGGCGGTGAAGAACTACGATCCGAAGCAGAACAACACCTTTGCCGCCTACGCCAGCCGCCGCATCCGCGGCTCGGTGCTCGACGAACTGCGCCGGTTGGATTGGCGCCCCCGCCGGGCCCGCGCGAAGGCGCGGCGAATCAAGGAGGTGATCGCCGAGATCGAGCAGAAGAACGGACGCCCGGCCACCGACGAGGAGGTGCGGAAGGTGCTCGGAATCTCGGCGAAGGAATACGCCAAATGGCTCGAGGAGGCCAAGCCGGCCTGTTTCCTCGCCCTCGACCAGTCACCCGACGACGAGGGCGGCGAGCGCTCCAGCCTGCATGAGATCATCGCCGACGACACCGACGTGCTCGCACGCGACGACATGGAGCGCCGTGAATTGCAGGAACTTGTCGCTCAAAGAATCCGGCAACTGCCCGATATACCGCGCAAGATCCTCGCGATGTATTACCACGAAAACATGCGGCTGGCGGAAATCGCCTCCGTCTTCAACCTCACCGAGTCCCGCATCTGCCAGATCCACGCCCAGACGATCATCGGGCTGCGCGGCTACATCCAACGCGTGCGGGAGCAATAAGCGGAGCCGACCACCATGATGCTGCTGGTCGGAGTGCTGATCGTGTTCGCGGCGACGCTGGGCGGCTTCATGTACGCCGGCGGCAGCCCGATCCTGCTGCTCCATCTCTCGGAGTTCATCGTCATCGGTGGTATTGCGCTCGGGATCATGGTCATCTCGAGCCCGAGCCACGTGATCAAGAGCATGATCGCGAAACTCAAGGGGTGCCTGGCCGGTGGGCATTCCGGCAAGGAGGAGTATCTGGATCTCCTGAAACTCCTCTACGAGCTCTTCCTGCTGGGGCGTCGCAGCGGTTTGATTGCGTTGGAGGGCCACATCCTGGAACCGGAGAAGAGCACCATCTTCACCAAGTACACCAGTTTCATCCACCACCCGGAGCGGGTGGAGTTCCTCTGCAACGGCTTGCGGCCGGTGGTGGATGGCAAGATCAAGCCCGACCAGCTCGAGGCGCTCCTCGAGGTTGAACTCGACGCCAAATCGACCGAGGCGGACGAGCCTGTCCACCTGATGCAGCTGATCGGCGACTCGCTGCCGGGCGTGGGCATCGTCGCGGCGGTGCTCGGCATCATCAACACGATGGCCGCCATCTCGGAAGGCCCCGAGAAGGTCGGCGAGAAGGTTGCCGCGGCGCTCACGGGCACGTTTCTCGGCGTGTTTTTCGCCTACGGCCTGATCAATCCGCTCGCTGCCCGCATCAAGCACGGCAACGCCAACGACGACCGCTATTTCCGCTGCATCCTGCAGGCCGTTTCCGGGTTCGCCAAGGGGCTGGCGCCGTTGATGGCCGTCGAGGTCGCCCGGCGCTCGCTCGACAGCACCGTGCAGCCCGGGGCCGATGAACTCGAGTCCATCCTGAAGGGCATGCCGCCGGCGCGTTGAGGCGCCGACAGGGGGCACGACCATGGCGAAGAAGAAAGAAGCCCATCACGGCGGCGCCTGGAAGGTTGCCTTCGCGGATTTCATGACGGCCATGATGGCCCTTTTCCTGGTGCTGTGGATCTCGGCCCAGGACCAGGAGATCCTCATCGCCACCTCCCAGTATTTCCAGAGCCCGTTCAACTCGCCGCTCGACAACACCAGCGGCGTCCTGCCCTTCCAGTCGAATTCGACCCCGCGAGGGGAGGACTCCGGGGGCAAGGGCAACAACCCTTCGGCGATCGATCTCAATGCGATGCAGGCCCTGGCCCGGGAGTTCTATCGCCTGCTCAACGTGGCGGAGAACGATCCCGAGAATCCCATCAAGGTCGAGGTCACCAGCGACGGCCTGCGCGTGACTCTCTTCGAGCGCAACAAACAGCCGGTGTTCGTGCGCGACTCCGCCGAGTTCACCGAGTGGGGCAACATGGTCATGCAGAACCTCGCGTGGCTCGTCGACCGCCAGAAGTTCCGGATCGTGATTGAGGGGCATACCCGTGCGGGGATCGTCACGAGCCGGGAGGGGTACACGGAATGGGATCTCTCGACCGATCAGGTTCAGGCGGTGCGGCGCTCGCTGACCTACTACGCGGTGGACTCGTCGCGTTTCGACCGCTTGAGCGGGTATGGATCGACCATCCCGTTGCCCGGGGAGGCGCCGGAATCTCCGCGCAACCAACGTGTCGTCATGAGCCTTTCGATGGGCAAGCGCCCCTCCGATGTTCGCGATGCCCCGGCTCCCTCGCTCCGGGATCCGACCGCGCCGCCGGCCCCCCAGTCTCCATCCACGCACTGATCATCCGTGAAAGACTTCCTGCAGAACCGCCCCCGTGTCGCCGCGCCCGGCGGCCATCCCAAGCCCGGTGACACCGCGCCGTCGCCGTTGTTCGACGCCGCCCTGCTCGGTGCCATTCCCTCGGGCGGAGGAGGGACGCACGGCCACGATGCGACCGTGGAGGCGATCAAGGAGGGCGATCGGGTGACCAAGCTGATCGTGACCTGCCGTTGTGGTGAGAAGATCGAGATCCTCTGCGCGTACGCACCCGGGCAGCGGTGAGGTGCTTTCGGTGCGGTGACGCGGGGCTCCGGTTTGGCCCTCGTCCGTCGCGCCAGTTCGTGCAATCTCGGCGGGCTGTCGTGCGAGGCTTGGTTTATCATTTGGAGACGGGCACAAGCTGCCCGGAGGCAGCGGAAGAGTTTGCCTCGGGGTGGGGCGATCTTTGGTAAGTGATTGGAGAGCAGCGCCAAGGGGCGCTGGCATGAGGACTGCAACTGGTGGCGGGAATGAACATCGGTCTCTACCTCGGAGCATCGGCCCTCGGCGCCCTGGAACGTTGGCAGGAGGCGACTTCGCACAACATCGCCGCCAGCGGGACTCCGGGCTTCCGCAAGCGCGAGGTGGAGTTCTCCATGGAGGGCGCCGGCGCCATCCAGTCGGGCGCGACCGGGGCGAATGCCACCCAGCAGGTCCAGTTTCCCTCGAGCCGGGTGTCGGTGAGCTTCCAGCCTGGCCAGTTCATCGGCACCGGGCGCGAGCTTGATGTCGCGATCCGCGGCGAGGGCTTCTTCGAGATGCAGACGGCCGACGGCGGGCGCGCGTACACCCGCGCCGGGAGTTTCTATACCAATGCCGAGCGCAACCTCGTCGATGCGCAGGGCAACCTTCTGCTGGGGGAGGGCGGTTCGACGATCCAGTTGATCCCGGAAGGTGGGCCTCTCTCCATCGCCGCCGACGGCACGCTGTCGCAGAACGGGCAGCAGATCGGCCGTCTCACCATCCAGAAGTTCGCCGATCCGCAGTCGCTCATCCCGCTTTCGGGCGGACTCTTTGCTGCCAATGGCCAAGCGCCCGAGGCCGTCGAGAATCCCTCGCTCATGCAGGGCTCGCTCGAGACCAGCAACGTCCAGCCCATCGGAGAAATGGTTAACCTCATCCAGATTTCCCGTGCCTACGAAGCCGCGCAGAAGGTGATCACCTCGCGCGACGACACCATGGACAAGACCATCCGTGCGATCACCTGACCCTGATCTCCCCCGTCTCCGCTTCCCCATGAACTCCCGAGGCCGACCACTTCCGCCCGCGTTTGCCCGTCTGCTCGGGCCGGCCCGGCAACTCGTGCTGTTCTGGCTCGGAGGTCCGGAGCGCCGCCATCCGCCCGCGTTCTCCCGCTGTCACGGGCTACCTCGTCTCCCTCGCAGCCGCATCCGTTGATTCTCGACCGGTGCACACACCCACCCGCAACGCACGCGTCGCATGAATGTCGCCCTCTATTCCTCCGCCACGGGCATGCAGGCCCAGCAGCTGAACCTGGACACGATCGCGAACAACCTCGCGAACGTGAACACGACCGGGTTCAAGAAATCCAAGCTCGAGTTCCAGGATCTGCTCTACCAGCAGTCCCGCCCGGCGGGAGCCGACAGCGGTGCCGGCAACCAGGTCCCCTCCGCGATGCAGATCGGTGCGGGTTCGCGGGTCGTCTCGACCGCGAAGATCTTCACGCAGGGCACGCTCTCGCAGACAGGCGAGCAGCTCGACATCGGCATCCAGGGCGACGGGTTCTACGAGATCCAGAAACCCGACGGCACGAGCGCCTACACCCGTGACGGCTCCTTCAAGCTCAGTTCCACCGGACAGGTGGTCACGAACGACGGTTACCCGGTGCTCAGCGGCTTCCAGCCGATCCCGACCGGCGCCACCTCGATTGCGGTTTCGCAGACCGGCGCCGTCACCGTCCAGACCGCGACCGGAACAACCAGCTTCCAGATCCAGTTGGTGCGCTTCGCCAACCCGACAGGACTGGAGAACGCTGGTGGCAACCTTTACCTCGAGACCACCGCCAGCGGCACGCCCGAGCTGGGCAATCCGGGGGAACAAGGATTCGGCACCACGATCCAGGGCTACCTCGAGGGCTCCAACGTCAATGTCGTGGGCGAGATGGTGAACATGATCATCGCCCAGCGCGCGTATGAGATAAACAGCAAGGCCATCCAGACCTCCGATGCGATGCTGCAGGAGGTCAACAACCTCAAACGCTGATGAACCGCGCGATCCCCATGCTGCGTCCACTGCTTCTTCTTGTTGCCCTTTGCGCCGCGCACTGCGGCTGCGCCGAACCGGAGAAGGTCGTTCCGGAGCGCTTCCTGCCGCAGCTCGCCGCGCAGCTGTCGAACCAGTTCGGTGTCACCGGCGAACTTCAGCTCGATCTCTTGCGTGCCTGGACTCCGCCTGTCGCGCCGTCCGCCGACTGGGAGATGACGATCGTCGTGCCGCCGCGGGTGCTTGCCGCGCAGATGATCGTTCACGTCCGCCTGACCTCGGCGAAGCGCAATCTCGGCGAATGGAACCTGCCGGTGCGCGCGCAGCTCTGGACGGACGCCATGGTGGCCCGCCAGCCGATCGCGCGGGGCCAGCCGCTCGAGGTTTCGCTTTTCGATCTTCGCCGCACCGACCTGATCCGCGACAAGGACGCGGTGCCCGCCGGCACGGAGCTCGCCAACCTCGAGATCGCACGCGGGGTGGGGGAGGGGGCGTTGCTTTCCTGGCGGGATGTCACACGCCGGGCGCTCGTGCAGCGGGGCAGCCGCATCGACGTCGTCGCGGCCGATGGGGCGCTGACGATCACGATGAAGGGCCTGGCGATGGAGAGCGGTGCTCTCGGCGAGACGATCCTCGTGCGCAACCCCGAGTCGCGCCGCGACTTCTCCGCGGTCGTCACCGCCGAGAACCAGGCGCGCGTCACCTTCTGACCATGAACCGCTTCGCCCTCATCGCCGCCGTCCTGCTTGTGGTGCCCGGCCTCTCGGCCGACTCCTTGTGGCCGGCCAACTCGAACCGGGGCATGCTCGCCGACCGTCGCGCCTCGCGCACCGGCGACATCGTCACGATCATCGTGCAGGAGAGCGTGGCCTCGCAGAACTCGCAGTCCTCGAAGGCCGACAAATCGAGCAAGGCCGACAACGCGATCACCCAGTTCCTCTTCCCCTTGGCGGCCAGTGCGGCCGGCACCAAGAGCGGTTCCTATCCCGGCACCGCCTTCGACGGGTCCAGCAACGTCGCCTCCAGCGGCGAGATCAACAACAAGTCCACCCTCACGTCGCGCGCCGCCGTGCTCGTCACGGATGTGCTGCCCAACGGCAATCTCGTGCTTGAGGGCGTGCGCCAGGTGGCGATGGGCGGTGAGCGCCAGTACATGGTGCTGCGCGGCATCATCCGTCCCGAGGACATCAGCTCCACCAACACGGTGCCGTCGACCAGCATCGCCAACGCCACGCTCGAGGTGATCTCCGAGGGCAGCCTCACCGACACCCAGAAGAAGGGGTGGCTCACCAAACTCTACGAACTGCTCCGGCTCTACTGAGCCGGCGTCTCCCCATGTCCCCCAAGCACCTCATCCGCCTCCTGTTCGCGCTGGCCGTCGTGGCGACGTTCGCCCGGGCCGAGGGCTCGCGCCTCAAGGACCTCGCCGTGGTCGAGGGTGGGCGCGACAACCAGCTCGTCGGCTACGGGATCGTCGTTGGCCTCGCCGGCGACGGCGACAAGAACTCCGAAGCGACGCTGCGTTCGATCGCCAACGCCCTCCAGCGCTTCGGGATCGCGATCCCCTCGAGCACGCTCAAGTCGTCCAACGCGGCCGCGGTCATGGTGACGGCCGACATCGGCCCCTTCCTCAAACCCGGCTCCCGCATCGACGTCACCGTCGCGGCGCTCGGCGAGGCGAAGAGCCTGCAGGGCGGGGTGCTCGTGCAGACCCCGTTGCTCGGCGGCGACGGCAATGTCTACGCGGTTGCGCAGGGCCCGGTCGCGGTCGGAGGCTTTATCGGCGGCACCTCCGGTCCCGGGGGCGCGACGGTGCAGAAGAACCACCCCACGGTCGCCACGATCACCAGCGGCGCGATCGTCGAGCGCGAGATCCCGGCCGCCGTCGTGCGCGACGGCATCGTCCGGCTGCTGCTGCACCAGCCCGATTTCACCACGGCCGCCCGCATCGCCGACGCCGTGAACGTCCAGTTCCCCGGTTCCGCACGTGCCCAGGATTCGGCGACGGTCGCGGTGGCGCTTCCCGCGGGATTCGCCGGCAACGAGGTGTCCTTCATCGCCTCGCTCGGTGCGATCGAGACCCGGCCCGACACCGCCGCCCGCATCGTGCTCAACGAGCGCACCGGCACGATCGTCGCCACGTCGACCGTTCGCCTCTCGCAGGTCGCGATCAGCCACGGGGCGCTCACGATCAAGATCGCCTCCACGCTCGGCGTCTCGCAGCCCGGCGCCTTCAGCGAGGGCGGCACCACTGTGGCGGTGCCGGCGACCCGCACGGAGGTCACCGAGGTGAAGGGGGGCTTCCAGGTCGTCGACGATATGCCCTCGGTCGAGCAGCTCGCCAAGGCGCTCAACGCGCTCGGCGTCTCGTCGCGCGAGATGATGGCCATCTTCCAGAGTCTCAAGCGCGCGGGTGCGCTCCAGGCCGAAGTCGTGATCAACTGACCCGGGGTTATCCTCATGTCATCCGTATCCATCAATCCTCTGCTTGGTGTCACCGATCCCGCCGCCGTGCAGCGCTCGATGCAGGTGGGGGCGACCCGCCCCCCGGCGCAGGCCGCCGCGGAGCAGTTCGAGGCGATCCTTGTCCGCCAGCTTCTCGGCGACGCGCTCAAGCCGATGTTTGGTGGGGCCGAGAACAAGGCCCCCGGCAGCGATGTCTACCAGTACCTCGTCAACGACGTTGTCGCCCAGAGCGTCGCGCAGGGTGGCGGGCTGGGGATCGCGAAGATGCTCGTGTCCCAGCTTACCCCGAAGGGCGAAACAGCCGATAAGACGGAGAACATGCCATGATTCTCGCCGACACACCTTCCGCCGCCGCTGCCGCCGCTCCCGCTTGGACGCCGGTGGTCGAGGCGCTGCGCAGCGAGCTCGCCGAGTACGGCGGCCTCCTCCAGCTCATCGAAGGCCAGCAGGGCAGGATCTTCGCCCACGACTCCGTGGGTGTGTCCGAGTACATCCCGCAGCTGGACCAGCAGGCCGAGACGGCGCGTGAGCGCCGCACCGTCCGTGAGGCGGTCGTTCGCCAGTACGCGGCCGACCACGGGCAGCCGGCCAACCGGCCGCTGCGACAGCTGCTCCCGTTCTTCCCCTCCGAGGTCCGCCCGCTGCTCGAGGCGCTCATCGAGGAGATCAACCACCTCCTGCACCGCACCAAGCAGCGCACGCGGCAGAACCAGATGATGCTTTCGCGCCTGGTCGCGTTGCACCGCGAACTGGTGCCGGCGCTGCGCCCGCAGGCCTTCACCAAAACCTACTCGCGTCACGGTCAGATCGCGGTGACCGCGAGCACCGACGGCCCCACCTACCGCGCCACCGGCTGAGCGCCTCCCCGTCATGTCACTCTTCGGCAGCCTCTACACCAGCACCAACGCCCTCAGGGCGCACAGTGCCGCGCTCGACATCATTGGGCGCAACATGGCCAACGTGAACAACACCTCGTACGCGCGTCAGCGCGTGGTGTTTGGCGACAAAGGGTCGGTGGACACTCCGTTGGGGGCGCAGAGCCTCGGGGTGGAACCGGTCGCGATCCAGCAGATGCGCGACCGCCTGCTCGACACGCAGATCACCGAGGAGACTTCGAACACCTCGTGGTTGAGCGCGCAGTCCAAGTACCTGCAGCAGGCCCAGACGGCCCTCGGCCAAGGGGTCTTCGGCAACTCCGGCGCGGTCGACACGATCACCAGCAACCCGGATCTTCCCGCCGGCATCGCCGCCTCGCTGGACGCCTTCTTCAACGCCTGGCAGAGCTTCGCCACGGAGCCCTCCAGCATCGTCAATAAGCAGCAGCTCATCGCGAACTCCGAGGATCTCATCGAGAAGATCCAGCTGGCCGACTCGCGCTTGGCCGACATCGCGCTGCCGCCGCCGGTCACCGGCAACACCCTTTCGGGCCAGATGGACGAGGATGCCCGCCAGGTGAACGGCCTGCTCACCACGTTGGCCGACCTGAACCGCCAGATCGGGCGGGTCGAAGTCATCAACCCCGGCACCGCGGTCGATCTCCGCGACCAGCGGCAACAGAAGCTCGAGGAGCTCGCCAAGTACATCGACTTCACGACCGTGCAGCAGAGCGCCGGTCAGATCGGGATCCAGGTGAGCGACGGAGTCGGTGGCACGGTCGATCTCGTCAATCTCTCGGTGGTGACCGGTAGTTTGGCCCGCAACGGCGTGAACTACGAGTGGACCCCGACGGCCGGACCGCCGGCGGTGGCGGTCGATTTCAGCGCGGGCAGCCTTGCCGGGTTCCAATCGGCGGGCGCCACCGTGCAGGGTTATCGGGACGCCTTGGACACGTTTGTCGGCAACCTCATCACCGCCGTCAACGGCGCCTACACCAACGGCGGGACCAATACCAACGGCAACTATTTCAACGGCACCGACTCGGCGACGATCGCGCTCAACCAGACTTCCACCACGGTCGTGGCCGGCAACGCCGGCGGACCCTCGGGCGCGAACTCCCGCGCGCTCGCCGTCGCGGCGATCGCAAGCGACGCCACGTTCGACAACGGCACACCGGCCCGCGCCTTCGCCCGGATTGTCACCCAGGTCGCGCAGGATGTCTCGAACAACGACTCGCGCACGGAGGACCAGCAGGCGGTGCTCGAGCTGCTGAGCGCGCAGCGCGACTCCTACGGCGGCGTGTCGCTCGACGAGGAGACCGCCGACATGATGCGCTTCCAGCGGGCCTACCAGGCCTCTGCGAAGATGATGTCCGTGATCGACCGCTTGCTCGACGAGGTGATGAACACCCTGAGCTGAGCGAAGCCACCCCAACCCTGAGCCATCGTCCCCTGTATCGCCATGATGCGCATCACCTCCAACACCCTGGCCTCGCGGTTGACCAGCGACCTCACGCGCCTGTCGACGACCCAGAGCCGACTCACCCAGGAGATGGCCTCCGGCAAGCATCTCATCGATCCCAGCGACGATGTGCCCGCCACGGGCCGCGTGATGTCGTATGAGAGCGAGAAGCGGACGCTGCAGCAGTACGAGCGCAACGCCGAGCGGGGGCTCACCAACATCTCCGTCAGCTTCACCGCCCTGACTTCCCTCAAGAAGATCGGAAGCACGATCTTCAATCTCGCCCCGGCCGCGGCCGCCTCCGGCGATCCCGACCAGCAGACCGCGCTCGCCACCCAGATCGACGGCTTGCTCGAACAGGCCTTCTCGATGGCCAACAACCAGGTCAACGGCACCTATCTCTTCGGCGGTCAGGAGACCGGCACCGCGCCGTTCACCGCCGCCCGCGACGCGAACGGCCGGATCACCGGTGTCACCTACGGCGGCACCACCGGAGCGGCGGCGGTCATCAACGTCAGCGAGAGCGCGCAGGTGGCGACGCTCAACAGCGGCGACGACAATCAGCGGCTCGAGACCTTCCTCAACAACCTGGTCGCGCTGCGCGATGCGGTGCAGACGGACAACAAGCCGGCCATGGCGACCTATCAGAACGCCCTGGGCGACGACGAGGGCAACCTCGTCAACATGCTCAGTTCGCTCTCGGCGTCGCAGTTCCGCATCCAGGCGACCAAGGAGCAGAACAACACGCGTTTCACCCAGCTCGCGAACCTCTCGAGCAGCGAGACCGACATCAATCTGGCCGAGACCATCGTGAAGTATCAGTCCGCCGAGCGCTCCTACGAGGCGGCGCTCCAGGCGGGTTCGAAGCTCCTGCAGCGCTCGCTGCTCGACTACATCTGAGCGCGTCCGGCCCGATGCCAGGAGCCCAGCTTTTCTCCCAACCGCAGAACGCACCATGACCTCCCAAGAATTCTCCGAGCTCACCGCCAAAGCCGATGCCGGCGACCTGCAGTCGTTGTACAAGTTGGGCGCCTGTTACGACCAGGGCGACGGGGTCCCGCAGGACTACTCGACTGCCGCACGGTATTTCGGCGCCGCGGCGGAGAAGGGATTTGCCCAGGCCCAGTGCACGCTAGGCCTCTACTATACCAAAGGGGAAGGGGTGCCGCGGGATTTCGTCGCCGCCGGGCGCTGGTTCCGCGCTGCGGCAGTCCAAGGCGAGCCGCGCTCCGCGTTCAACCTCGCGCTGCTGCTCCAGTCCAATCTCGTGCCCGAGCAGGAGCCCGGCGAGGCCGCGGCGTGGCTGAAGCATGCCGCTGTGGCTGGGATCCCGGAGGCCCAGCTCAATTTCGGCATCGATCTGCTGGTCACCGCGAAGGAGCCGGCCGACAAGGATCTGGCGGCGGAATGGATCTACACCGCCGCCAAGGCGGGTTTGGCCGAGGCGCAGTATCAGCTGGCGCTCATGTTCGACACCGGCGAGGGCGTGGTGCGCGACCAGATGCTGGCCGTCGAATGGTACGGGCTGGCCGCGGCCCAGGGCCATGTGAGCGCCCAGTACAACCTCGGTTTGCACTACGAGCTCGGTCACGAGGGGTTGGAACGCGACCTCACCCGGGCCTGCGAGCTCTACCGTGCCGCCGCCTCGGCGGGACATGAGAAGGCGATCGACTCGCTCATCGCGTTGCAGTCCTGACGCCAGCGCTGCTGCACGGAGATAAGTAGGGTTGATACCTCATGCCATCCGTGGGGGATTGCTCCTGTGTTATTGACGGGGAAATCCCGCAGTATAGCACCGGGGTCCCCACATGAAATCATCCATCATCTCGCTGTTCTCGCTCCTGTTCGTGACGGCAGCCGTGGCCCAGACTCCTTCGTCAGTGGGCCTCTACAACACCGGTACCTTGGTCGACGGAGTCAATCCGTACTCCCTTGTCTCAGCCCCCGCCGGTGCGACCTATCAGCTCTATGTGCCGACCGACAACGTCTGGCCGATCAACGGGCCCTGGGTGGACAACACCCTTTCGACGAAGTGGCTGGCGGTCTATTCCGGCTCCACGGTGCCGACGGGCAGCGTTCCCACGGTTGCCGCCGGTGACTACACGATCCGTCTCAACTTCGATCTGGGCGCCTACGACCCGTCCACGGTCGCCTTCGGCTTCGCGGCTGCGGCGGACAACACCTTGGCGGTGAGCCTCAACGGCATCAACCTGTCCAACCTCGGTTCCGCTGTGGGCGATGCCAATTACGGCAGCCTCAACAACTATCTGTACTCGGTCAACGGCGCCAACCTGCAGACCGGCGCCAACAGCCTGGATTTCCGCCTCACCAACAGCAGCGGCGCGAGCGGCAACCCGGCCGGCCTGTACGTCGGGTTCACGAGCTTCAACGGCGCGGTGATCCCCGAGCCGTCGACCTATGCCCTGCTGCTGGGCGTGGCGACGCTCGCGGTCGTCGCGTGGCGGCGACGCTCCGCGCGCTGACCGGCGTGCACCGCCGGCTGCAGCCGGTGATCAGTTTACCGAAGGCGCACCGATGCATTGGTGCGCCTTCATTTTGTCCGGGTGGGTTTGTCTGTGGCGGGCTCCGGGCTTTCGTTCCGGTCCCGTCCCCATGACCAAGCTCGCAGTCTTCGCCCTCATGTCAGTCGGCATCGCCAACATCCCCGCCACGCCGGAGAACGCCACATTCGACAGCGCCGGCGCGCTCACGGCTCTCATCGATTCGGGCAGCACGCTGCCGATCCACGCCCGCCTCGTCGCGGTGTTCGATGGCGGCGTCGAGGTGGAGCTACAGCCGCATGATCAACGCACGCCGATTACGCGGGACGGTCGGGCGTTGCAGTGGACCGGTGCGGTCACTTGCCCCAACGGGACGAAGGTCGACTATGCGGCCGGTTGGACGACGCAGCCGGAGATCGCCGTGGCGACCACCGTCACCCAGCCCGGGGACTCTCCGGCGTCCTTCCGTTCGATCGACTATGTGCTCGATCTGCCGCGGGAGGTTTTCGTGGGCGGACAGCTTCTTCCCTCCGGCCTCGAGTTGGCGGCCGGGAAGCCGGCCGATGCGGTGTTCTTTCAGGGGCAAGTCCAGGAGCTTCGCTTCGCGGCTGCCGCCGGGGGACGGGTCGTGGTGATGCGGTTGGACCGCGTCCGCGAGGTTTGCGTGACTGATCGCTGGGATGCCGCTGGCCGGAGCTATCGGGTGCGGATCCGGCTGCACTCGGGTGCCCTCGCCAAGGAAGAGATCAAGTTTGGCGCGATCCTCCGATTCGATGCTGCCGGGGTCGCCGTGCCGCCGGTGAAGCTGACCATTGATGCGGCGAAATCCCTGCACGATTTCGACGGCTTCGGCGCCAACTACTGCTGGGGCACGGAGAACGCGGTGACGGACTACACCTTGGCCAACCTCAGGATCGCCTGGTCGCGGCACGAGCTGAAGGCGCTAGTCTGGGATCAACAGAAGGACAATCCGGGACCGGTGCTCACCGGGGATTTTGAGCGCATCCGGGGCATCCATCAGTCGGGCGTACCGTGGATCATCAGCCTGTGGCGGTTGCCCGAGCGTTTCTACACCGATCCGAACCGCGTGCCCGCGGGCACCTTTGGGCGCAAGATCGCGGGCGAGCGCTGGCCGGCGCTGCTCGACCTGATCGGGAGCTACCTCCTGCATCTCAAGAACTGCTATGGGGCCGAGCCCGCGCTGTTCTCCTTCAACGAACCGGATCTTGGGGTGGACATCGGCCTCACCCCGGAGGAACACCGCGATGCGGTGAAACGCATCGGCGGCCATTTCGAGAAGCTCGGTTTGAGAACCCGGTTTCTGCTCGGCGACACCGCCAACCCCCGCGACTCGCACAAGTACGTGCTCGCCACCGCCGCCGATGCCGACGCCATGCGGTTTGTCGGCGCCGTCTCGGCGCACAGCTGGGGCGGCGGCACTCCGGAGCAGTACCGCGCCTGGTCCGAAGTCGCCGCTTGGCTCCGCCTCCCTCTCATCATCGGCGAGGCCGGTACCGATCCGGGCTCCTGGCGCAACAAGACCTACGACAGCTACACCTATGGACTGGGCGAGGCGAAGCAGGTGCAGGAACTCCTGCGCCATGCCCGGCCCCAGTCGTCGCTCTATTGGCAGTTCACAGCCGACTACGGCCTTGCCCGGCTCGGCGAGGGTGGGGTGGTCGAGCCCACCGGCCGCTTCTGGCTGATGAAGCACATCACCAACCTCACGCCGCACAAGAGCGCGGGGATCGAGACCACGAGCGACCGGCCGGATGTTCTGATCAGCGCCTTCGTGCGCGGGGATGAGTGCGTGGTCCACCTGCTCAACATCGGTCCGGCCTGCGATGCCTCCGTCGCGGGCTTGCCTCCTGGAAACTGGCGCACGGTCACCACCACCGAGACCGCGGGTTTTCAGGAGTCGTCCGTCGAGCCGGCGCCGCCTCAGAGCCTGCGACTACCGGCGCGCAGCCTGACGACGTTGGTGCGGGTTGCGGTTGCACCGGCGGCGCGCGGAGCACCATAACTTCGGGCGTGAAGCCGCCGCTCACCCCCATCGTCCATCTCGACGCCGACGCGTTCTTCGTGGCCTGCGAACAGGCGCGCGATCCGTCGTTGCGCGGGAAGAAATGCGCCGTGGGCGGCACGACGCGTGGCATCATCTCGTCGGCCAGCTACGAGGCGCGCGCCGCCGGGGTCTATACGCCGATGGCGACGGTCACGGCGCTCCAGGTCTGCCCCGATCTGGTGCTCATCCCGCACACGGCGGGCCTGTACGGCCGGGTGTCGCGGCGGATGTTCGACCTGTGCGAGACGGTGACGCCCCACGTCGAGCGCCGGTCGATCGACGAGGGGTATCTGGACGTCTCGCCATGCGGCTTCTCGTCGCAGGGAGAACTGGAGGCTCGCATCCGAGCTTTGGATGCCGCGATCGTCGCCGAGCTGGGACTCTCGGTTTCCTGGGGGCTGGCGACCAACAAGCTGGTCTCGGCGATCGCGAGCAAACTGCGCAAGCCGAAGGCCTTCGTCGTGGTGCCCCCGGGCGCGGAGGCGGAGTTCCTTGCGCCGCTGGGCGTCGGCAAGCTGCCCGGCATCGGCGCCAAGACAGAGCCGCGGCTGGAGGCCGTCGGCATCCGGACGGTCGCCGATCTGCTTGCGGCGCCGGAAGGCGTGCTGCGCCGGTTCTTCGGCGATGGATTCGAAGCGATGCTCGCGATGGCCCGCGGCGAGGACTCGGCGCCGGTCGAGACGGTGGAGTGGGAGGCGAAGAGCTATTCTCTGCAGGAGACCTTCGCCCGCGACATCGCCGACTTCGCGGAGATCGAGCGGATCGCCAAGCGCATGATCGACGAGCTCGTGCCGAAGTTGCGGGAGGATGGGAAATGCGCCCGCACGATCACGGTGAAGATCCGCTACCCCGGCATGGAGGATGTCTCGGCCGGACACAGCCTGCCGGCGGCGAGCGATCTTGAGACGGACTTCTATCCCCAACTCGCGCCGTTGCTGCGCGGCGCCTGGCGGCAGAAGCGTCCGCTGCGGCTGGTGAGCGTGCGGTTGTCCCAGGTCGAGGAACCGGTGCGGCAGCTGGAGCTCTTCGGCGCGGTGCAGAACGAGAAGCGGCACAAGCTCGCCGCCGCGGTCGATGCGCTCAAGCGGGTGAAAGGCGAAGCGGCGGTCACGCGCGGGCACCAGCTGCGACGCACCGCCCCGGGGGCTTCCGGCGCCCGGGAGTGACGCGCGTCAGGTGGCCGGCGGCGGCTCGATCTGCGAGAAATAGAGCGTCTGCTTCGGCGTGGTGATCACGGGGATCTTGTCGCCGGAGATGGTGTGCTGGCGGATGCGCTCCTGCATGGCGTCGAGCGCGGCCTGCTGCGTGGGGGCGCGGGTGAAGAAGTTCAGGTTGGGGCAGAAGACCACGAACTCGTCGGCGGTGCCCCAGGTCAGGAGATGGGCATCCTCGCTCGGGAAATCCGGGCGCTGCACCCAGGGATCGGTGATCATCTTCGCCACGAGCTCGCGGAAGGCGGGGACGTTGGGCGGCTTCGAGATCGTGGCGTTCACGCCGGCGACGAACAGTTTGCTGATCAGGAAACGGTCGGCGACGCTGGTCAGGACGATGATCGGCAGCTGCTGGGGGGAGAAGCGGTGGCGGGTCTGGAAGATGAGCTCGAAGGCATCCCCCTGGGGAAACATGAAGTCCGAGATGATCAGGTCGTACTTGCGCGACTGGATCGAATCCCAGCCCGCGGAAAGGTTGTCGAGGATCGTGAGATCGTAGTCCTCCGGCAGGTATTTGGTCATCAGCCGCTGGAATGTCCGCGAATCTTCGATGAAGAGAACGGAAGGCATTGGGGTGGGCGATGTCGGGGGTGTTCGGAGTCCGCAGGGCAGGGGGCGGCGGAACTCGTTCGGGAGCATATCGGCCGGCGGTGGTGCCAACTTGAGCCACGGACGCCGGAAACCGCGCAAAAGGAGGGGCTTCGGCCGCGTCGCGCCCTTGAAAATAAGAGTGGCTTAGTCGTTCCCGAATCTGCGAACTTCGCACCCGGTATGAACCCCGTTCTCAAGCTCCTGATGGAAAACAACCGCCTGTCGCCGGTCCAGATGGCGCAGGTGCTGGGACTGTCCGAGGCCGAAGTCGCCCGCCAGCTCGACGAGCTCAAGGCGCAGGGCATCTTCCTCGGCTGGCGGCCGGTGCTCAACCTCGCCAAGGAGGAGACCGGCGTGGTGCGCGCCGTGATCGAGGTGAAGATCCGTCCCGAGCGCGGTGGCGGCTTCAACCGCCTGGCCGAGCGCATCGCGCGCTTCGACGAGGTCGACTCCTGCTACCTCAACTCGGGCGGCTACGACCTGCTGGTCTTCGTGAGCGGCACCAGCCTGCAGAAGGTGGCGGCCTTCGTCTCCGAGCGGCTTTCGACCATCGAGGGCGTGCTGTCCACGGCGACCCATTTCATGCTGCGCACCTACAAGGAGAACGGAATCCTCATGGAT
This sequence comes from Verrucomicrobiota bacterium, assembly GCA_023447015.1. GTDB lineage: Bacteria > Verrucomicrobiota > Verrucomicrobiia > Opitutales > Opitutaceae > CAJCBL01. The sequence goes on along the minus strand of JAEXPG010000445.1, from coordinate 1,202 downwards.
CAGCGCGAGGACGAGACCGGTCCCCTCAAGGTCACCCCGTAACCGAACCGCCGCCCGCCGCGTTCCCTAGCCCCTGGCCGAGCCGCCCGTCATGAGCGATCCCAACCGTTTCATTGCCCGCCACGTCGTCGGTCTGCCGCGCTCCGGCATCCGCGACTTCTTCGACATCGTCGCGAAGATGAAGAGCGCCGATGTGATCTCGCTGGGCATCGGCGAACCCGATTTCCGCACGCCGTGGCACATCCGCGAGGCGGCGATCTACTCGCTCGAGCGGGGGCGGACGCACTACACCGCCAACCTCGGGCTCATCGAACTGCGCCGGGCGATCACGGCCTACGTCGGCGAACACTTCGGCATCGAGTACCGGCCGGAGAGCGAGGTACTGGTGACCGTCGGTGTCTCGGAGGCGCTGGATCTGGCGTTCCGGGCCTTCATGAATCCGGGCGAGAAGGTGCTCTTCCATCAGCCCTGCTACGTGAGCTACAGCCCCAGCGTCACGCTGGTGCACGGGCAGGGGATTCCGGTGCCGACGTTCGCGAAGGACAATTTCGCGCTCACCGCCGAGGCGTTGGCCGCCGCGTGGCAGCCGGGGTGCCGCATCCTGATGCTCAATCTGCCGTGCAATCCCACGGGCGGCACCTGCTCGCGGGAACAGCTCGAGGCGATCGCCAAGTTCGCGGTCGAGAAGGACCTGCTCGTGTTCAGCGACGAGATCTACTCGGAGCTCACCTTCGAGGGCGTGCACACCAGCATCGCCAGCCTGCCGGGCATGCGGGAGCGCACGATCTTCCTCCACGGCTTCTCGAAGGCCTTCGCGATGACGGGCTGGCGTATCGGATACGCCTGCGGCCCCGCGCCGCTGATCGAGGCGATGATGAAGGTCCATCAATATTCGATGATGTGCGCCTCGATCATCAGCCAGGATGCCGCCACCGAGGCGCTGCTGCGCGGGTGGGACGACGTCCTCCGGATGCGTGCGGAGTACCACCGCCGTCGCGATTTCATCGTGCGCCGTTTCAACGAGATCGGCCTGACGTGCCACAGCCCGCGCGGGTCGTTCTACACGTTCCCGTATGTCGGCGGCACGGGGCTGCGCGAGAAGGAGTTCGCTGTGCGACTGCTCGAGAGCGCGCCCGTGGCCGTCGTGCCGGGCTCCGCTTTCCGCGCCCACGGCGAGGGCCATGTCCGCGCCTGCATCGCGA
>JAEXPG010000422.1 GCA_023447015.1 Verrucomicrobiota bacterium | reverse complement strand
CGGCTGCGCCCGCCTAGGGAACCGGCGCCGCCGGGGTCGTGATCTCGAGACGGTAGAACTTGCGCGGGCCGGCGGCCGCGGTGTCGACGTACTCGAGGTCGCCGCCCGTGCCGACGAGGGGCGCGGTGGTGAGCTTGGTCCAGCTGCCCGAGGCAAGGCTGGTGGTCGCGTAGACATCGTAGAGCCGGTCGCTCACGGTCGGGCCGAAGACGACTTTCGCCTGGGTCTGGGCGGACGAGACCGATCTGAGCTGTACCGAGGGCCCGGTGTCTTTCGGGTTCCAGTGGAAGACCATGACCTTGGCGGCGCCGTCGTCCTCCTCGCAGATCAGACGGGTGCCGTCGGAGCGGGTCATGACCTGGAGGCCGACCACGAGGTCGATCGTGCCGCAGAACCAGTTGGTGCCGGCATCGGGGCGGAGCCAGCCGACCTGGCTGCCGTCGCGGGTGCTGTAGATGGTGACCTCGCCGCGCGCGGGCTCGTTGCGGCCCCGATCGAGGTAGCCGACGTAGACGTAGTCGTTGTCGGCAGCGATGGAGAATGGCAGAATCATGTCGCTGGTGCCCTGGTCGAGATGGATCTCGGTCTTGCCCCTGTCGTTGTAGCCGGTGTCGAACCGGCAACGCAGGGTCGGGTGACCGGAGCGGCGGTAACCATCGATCACGTACACGCGACGGATGTACCAGGGGTTCGTGCCCACGCCGAGCACGAGGGTGTCGGTGTCCTTCAGGTAGCGCATGCGGCAGGGCGCGCGGGAGATCTGGTAGTCCTCCTCCAAGAGGAGATTTCCGGGCAGGTCGAGCTTCTCGATCGCGGCGAGATCGTAGGTGGGGACGCCGTTGGCGGCGACGCCGGTGCAGGGGATGACCCAGTTGCCGCCGGCGTTGATCCCGGGGTTGTATTCGGCCTGCCCGCCGCCCATCCAGATGTTGCCGTCGCCGTCGACGTCGTAGGACTCGCTGTAGGCGTTCGCGGCGCGGTAGGTGGCAAATTCTCCCGCTTCGACCAGCCCGTCGCCGTCGGCATCGAGCCATCGGTAGCGAAGCCCCGCGTTGCCCTCAACGCTGGTATCCAAGACTGGGTACTTTCCGGCGGCCCACGTCGACCGCTGGCCGGAGGAGAAACAGTAGAAGAGGGCGCAGGGGATGGCGATCTCGCTGCCTTGTTCGAAGCGAAAGACCGCGATGTAGGCGTTCGTCATGCTCGTGCAGAAAAGAAAGCGTTTGCCCCCGATGATCCGGTAGTAGGCCGTCTCGAGCGGCATGTGGGCGCGCGGATCGTCGGGGAAGCGGAAGGGATCGAGCGTGACGGCGGCGAATTTCCAGCTCTGGCCGGGGGGCTTGGTGTAGTCCATCTCGTAGCGCACGGAGCTGTTGTGCAGGATGGTGCCGTTGCTGGTCGGGTCGAAGTCGCCCACGTGGACGAAGGTTGCGAGCGCCTGATGCTTCTGCGTGGCGGTGGCGAGGCGGCGGGCAAGGGTGGAGCGGTCGGAGCTCTCGAACCAGCGGATGTCGGTACCGCCTTGGGTTTGGCCCGGAATGCCGCAGCAACCGACGATGATCTGGCCGTTGTCGGCGAAGCAGACGCCGCGCGGTCCCCAGAAACGCAGCGGACCGGCGCGGCCGGAAACGGGTCCCGCAAAGACACCGCCCTTTTCGCCAAACGTCGCAACAAGTGTCGGCGCGCCCGTGGCGGGGACGGAGAAGATCTTGAAGTTCTGGTCGGGGCCGTTGTCGGCGATCCAGAGGTAGCCGTCGGGATCGAAGGCGACGTTGGTCGGATAGGGAATCGACTTGATCGTGCGACCGTCGCTGAACGAAACGTACGGCATGTTGGTCGGAAAGGCGGCCAGCGAGATGCCTTGGTTTTCGGAATTGAGCTGGGCCAAATCGATCAGCTGCTGCGGAGTCAGAATCTCTCGTTCGGGGTCGTGGTTCGTGTCGAGCACGTGCGGGCGCGCAATCGTGACCGTGAGCGAGCCGCGGGTCGTGGTGTCGAAGGCGATGTCCTTGTTGAAGTACTCGCCCTTGGAGACGCGCTTGCCTTCGAAATAGGCACCATCGGCCCAGTTGGTCTCATCCCAGTAGCTCTTTGTGATGACCAACGGAGCGTAGGACAACATCGGGCCCGGAACCTCGTTGGTGTTGAGGACCGCGATGTCGACTACCATGTTGCTGATCACATCGGCGTTGGTGTCGATGCCGCCTTTGCCGCCGGTGTTGCCCGCCCAATGGTTGGTGGCGGGCAGCCAGATGGGCGCTTCCGCGGCCAAGGCGGACCCGAGGCCGAGACAGCAGAAGACAGCACTGCGGAGCAGGAGCGAGGTGGTGCGCATGTGGGGGGCTGCACTCCAGTGCAGCAACCGATGGAATCTCCGATGCCTGTGGAGTCGGCAAGGCGGAGCCGGTGCGGCAGACCGTTTTACCTCGTTCTCAAACGCTGCGATGGCGTGCCGGGCCTCTGCCAGGCGATCGCAGTTCCGCGTTCGCGCGAGGAGGGAGGGCGTCGCCGGGGCGGCCAAGGGCCGGGCTGCCCGAGGCGCGCCAGCGGGGAAGTCGCCGGGGTCCGGATTCGGGGGAACTGCTTGGGCGGATTCCGGCAGCTGAAGGCGGGCCTCGGGGCTCAGCCGGTCCGCGGGCAGGAGCGCAGGCCCATGTCGATCCTCAGGATGTGGTTGGTGATCCAGGCGACGAGTTCGCCGTGGACCTGGCGGGCGACGAGGGCGCCGGCGGAGGCGTTCTGCAGCTTGTCCTTGGCCTTGGCGAAGGTCTGCCGGAACTGGGCGTGCGCCGCGACGTTGGCGGCGGCGTTGGGGCATTTGAGGCGGTGCATGCAGGCCTCCTCGCGTGCGAAATGCTCGTTGGCGTAGCGCTCGAGGAAGCCGAGCACCGCGGGGATGCTTTCGGAGCCGCGGCCGGTCTGCAGCAGCTCCTCGAGCTTGTTCAGGCCTTCGACGAGGCGTTTATGGTCGTGGTCCACTTCGGCCACGCCGGTGTCGAACTCGGTTTTCCAGACAATCATGTTGGGGGGGCGGTTGTGCGGGCGCGGCCTGCCGCTGCGCTCGCAGGGTTTGCCGGGTCCGCGCTGCACATCGGGCCCCGGGATGCGGACTTGAGGCGGGGGTCTGGAAAAGAAGATGCCGCGGGCGGAGGGTTCCGCGCGCGGCATGAAACAAACGTTCGGCGGGGCTCACTTGCCCGTGAAGACGGGCGGGCGCTTCTCCTTGAAGGACTTGATGCCCTCGGCGTAGTCGGCGCTGTCGTAGACCTTGCGGCGGATAGCCTGGATCTTCTCGGCGGTCTCGGCGTCGAGGAGCGCGCCGCGGGTGAGGAGCCGGAACTGGGCCTTGATCGCGCGGACGGCCAGCGGGGCGTTCTTGGCGATGCGGCGGGCGAGTTCGTAGGTGAAGCGCTCAAGGTCGTCGGCCGGCACGTGGTGGTTCACGAAACCGTTGTTCCAGGCCTCGGTCACCGGCGTGGGGCGGGCGGTGAAGAACATCTCCTTGGCCTTGTTCACGCCGATGTGGTTGATGAAATGGATGAGGCCGGAGGCGTTGTAGGGGATGCCGATCTTGGCGGGCGTCATCGCGAAGGTGGAGCCGTCGGTGGCGATGACCATGTCGCACGAGCAGCAGAGGTCGCAGGCGCCGCCCCAGACGGTGCCCTCGACCATGGCGATGACCGGCACGGCGCAGTCCTGCACGCGGCGCAGGAGGGTCTCGAGCGGATCGCCGTAGGAAAGGGGATCGCGGCGCGGCTCCGGCAGCTCGTTGATGTCGTGGCCGGCGGACCAGACCTTCACGCCCTTGTTGGCGCGCAGGACGATGACGTTGACGCCGTCCTTCACGAGCTTCTCCAGCCCGGCCATGAGCTGGTCCATGAGGGCGTGGCTGAGGCAGTTCAGCTTGTCCTCGTGGTTGAGGATCAGCGTGCCGACGAGACCGTCGACTTTGCTGAGGATCAGAGGTTGCAGCTCGCCGTTGGCGGCCGGTTCGGAAGCGGGAGAAGTCGGTTTGCTCACGGGCGGGAAGGTATCCGCGGCGGCAACGTCGCCAATCGGGAAACCGGCTTTATCCATGAATCTGGCTCATGATCGGCTGAGGCCTGCCGGCGGTGGGATCCGGGCGTGGAGCGCCCTGGGGCCGGCTTGCCGGGATGGGGGCGGTGGCGGCCGGCCCCGGTCCCGGAGCCGAAAAACATTCTCCTCGCCCCGCGCGGGGCCCGTGCCGATTGTCCGGCCGCATGTCCCGCATCGTAGCCATCGTAGGTCGCCCAAACGTCGGTAAGAGCCGCCTGTTCAACCGGCTGGTCCGCCGCCGCATTTCCATCGTCCACGACGAGGCCGGGATCACGCGCGACATCGTCTCCGGCACGGTCGACAAGGACTACATGCTCCTCGACACCGGCGGGCTCGGCCTCGATCCGCGGACCACGCCCGACAAGCTCATCCCGGCCGTCGAGGCGCAGGCGCGCTTCGCGATCGAGACGGCGTCGCTCATCCTCTTCGTCGTCGATGCCCGCGAACCCAACAACCCGCTCGACGACAAGGCGGCGAAGCTCCTGCGCAAGAGCGGCAAACCGGTGATCGTGGTGCTCAACAAGAGCGACAATCCCGAGGACCCGGCGCCGGTGAATCCCTACAAGCGCCTCGGCTTCGACAAGTTCGTCCACCTCTCCGCCGAACACGGCCACGGCGAGGACGCCCTCCGCGCCGCGATCATCCAGCAGCTCGGGCCGGCGCCCGTGACCGTCGCCGCGGGCGAAGTGGGCGAGCGCACCGCCGACAACCCGCTCAAGATCGTCTTTGTCGGCCGCCCCAACGTCGGCAAATCCTCGATGGCCAACCGCCTGATGTCGCAGCCGCGCCTGATCGTGAGCGACATCCCCGGCACGACGCGCGACTCGGTCGAGCTCGACTTCACCTTCACCACCGAGGAGGGCAAGAAGTGGCCGTTCCGGCTGATGGACACCGCTGGCATCAAGACCAACACCAAGCTCGCCTCGCCGGTGGAGTATTTCTCCCGCGTCCGCTCGATAGATGCGCTCCAGAACGCCGACGTCGTCTACCTCGTCCTCGACGCCCTCGACGGCGTGACGAAGCAGGACAAGGC
>JAEXPG010000397.1 GCA_023447015.1 Verrucomicrobiota bacterium | reverse complement strand
GACGAGGGCCGTCAGCAGGCCGATGACGGCGATGACCGCGAGCAGCTCGAGCAGCGTGAACGCCCTGTGAACCGGGCGCACCCGGGCCGGCCGGGCCGCCGATCGTGCCCGCCTACCGTCGTGGGGTGACAACGGCCTCGCCATCGCGCGGTGTGATCAAAGTTCAACGACCGGCGGTGGCAATGCCGTTCTTCCACGAGGCGCCAGTTGCGTGGCGCCGGCACCCGTCCGCACCGGCCATCGCGGGCGGACGCCGGAGCGCCGGTTCCGGCCCCACGCCGCGCACAAGCGTGCATTCGCAGCATTGACAGCGTCCCCGCCGACCCTACGTTCCACCGCGAAACAGCCGCTTGCGGCTTGGCTCCTGAGCCCGGAAGACGGTCCTGAGACCACGCTCTCCCGGGAGACCCGACCACCTCGTCCGGTCATTCACAGGCGCAATTCAGGTTGAGCGTTCCGGGGGGCGTATTGCACGTCACCTTCTCGCTTCCTCGATTTGCCCGGAACCAAGCCCCTGGCCGTTTCGTCACCAAGCCAACATGGAAAACAACCAGCAGTCCCCTTCGCCCGCCGCGTCCAATCCGCCGCCGGCCCAATTTTCGCAGCCCCAGGGCCAGCCGCCGCCGCCGGCCGCCCCCGCCGCCAACGAGATCCGCGTCCAGGGCATCCTCGATCTCACCAACGACAAGGCGGGCTCCCTCCTCGATCCGGCCAAGTGCGGCAAGACCCGCCCCACCGACCCCTATCTCCCGAAGGAACTCGTCCGCCGCTTCAAGCTCAAGCAGGGCAGCCTGATCGAGGCCATCGCCAACCCCGATCCGCGCTTCCCCAATCCGAAGGTCCGCTTCATCGAGAAGATCGACGGCCTCCCGGTCGAGCAGCGCCTGCGCATGCCCGACTTCACCCAGCTGACGACGATCACCCCCGACAAGCAGATCAAGCTCGAGACCAAGGACCACCGCATGACGGTCCGCGCGATCGACCTCTTCTGCCCCGTCGGCAAGGGCACCCGCGGCCTCATCGTCGCCCCGCCGCGCACGGGCAAGACCACCCTCCTGCGCGACATCGCCTTCGGGGCGCTGGAGAACCATCCCGAGCTGCACGTCATGATCCTGCTCGTCGACGAGCGCCCGGAGGAGGTCACCGACTTCCGCCGCAGCGTCCCCGGCGCCGAGGTCTGGGCCTCGTCCAACGACGAGCCGCTCCAGAACCACCTGCGCGTCGCCGACCTCTGCATCGAGCGCGCCAAGCGCCTCGTCGAGGCCGGCCGCCACGTCCTCGTCCTGCTCGACTCGATCACCCGCCTGGCCCGCGCGCACAACAACGCCCGTTCCGGCGGCAAGACGATGTCGGGCGGCGTCGACTCCCGCGCCCTCGAGAAGCCGCGCCAGCTCTTCGCCGCCGCGCGCAACACCGAGGAGGCCGGCAGCCTCACCATCCTCGCCTCCGCGCTGGTCGAGACCGGCAGCCGCATGGACGAGGTCATCTTCCAGGAGTTCAAGGGTACCGGAAACATGGAGATGGTGCTCGACCGCAAGGTCGCCGAGATGCGCATCTGGCCCGCGATCAACGTCGCCGCCTCCGGCACCCGTCGCGAGGAGCTGCTCATCCCCGCCAAGGAACTCGAGGCGATCCACTTCTTCCGCCGCGCCCTGGTCACCGCCCGCATCGAGGAGGCCTCGGAGACGATGATCACCCGCCTGAGCAAGACCAAGAGCAACGAGGAGTTCCTCAAGCTCATCGCCCGCTGAACGGCCCGCCGTCGCCCCGGCGCCGTTCCAGGTCGGCTTTCTTCCAGCCCCGGTCCCGGACCGGGGCTTTGTTTTGCCCTCCCGCCACAAGCTTCCGGCAATTCTCCTGCCCGCTCCCAAATTCCCTCTTGCCCGGGTTCGCCAAACCCGAAACAACATCGGGTTCCCTTTTCGCGGCGCGCCCCTCGGGCACCCGCGGCGTTCCGTACCAAATCACCGTTCATGCAAAGTTTCTCGGCGCAATGCCTCGACATGGCCCGCTCCATGTTGAGCCACAATCTCGACGCGATTAATCCCGACGGCACCGTCACCCCCGTCCCCGGCGAAATCCAGCGTCCCGACGATCCCGGCCACGCCGCCATGGCCATCGGCGAATTCTACCGTGCCACGGGTGAAGCCACCCTCGCCGGCAAGGACCTCATCGATCTCGCCGCCCGCTGCATCACCGCCCAGGCCTTCACCGAGCCGATCGCCGAAAACGGCCTCGCCTACGCCGCCCTCGGCCTCCTCGCCTTCGGCCCCTCCAAGGAGCGCAACCCCGTCTGGGAACGCCTCGTCGAGGAAACCCGCGTCCGCCTCGACAAGCAGCTCCTCACCCGCAGCGACTACGACAACCACTGGCAGTCCTTCAACGTCGCCAAGGCCGTGGCCCGCTACTCCCTCGGCCTCTCCAAGAAGGACGAGACCTCGCGCCTCATCGAGCGCATGGTCGAGCGCATCGACGCCACCAGCTCCAACGGCTTCTTCGACGACGCCTCCGAGGGCATGGGCGGCAACTTCAGCCTCTACGGCGTGATGAACTTCGTCTTCATCCGCCAGGCCCTCCAGCTCCACGCCAACTCCGGCGTGCGCGAGCGCAAGCTCCCGACCCTCCGCACCTACGCCGAGAAGTACGTGAAGCTCATGCCCGACCTCGGCCGCGCCGACGGTCTCGGCTGGGCCTTCGGCCGCAGCTCCGGCGCCTACGGCCAGATGCACTGCATCAGCCTCATCCTGCAGGCATTCCGCGACGGTTGGATCGCCGACGACCAGAAGGCGAAATACCACGACATCCTCCGCCGCCTGTTCTTCTTCTTCTACGCGACCTACCTCGACCAGGAACACGGCTTCATGGTCGTGCGCGACGGCGAACGCACCTCGATGGAGGGCCACACCACCCGGTTGGCCAACTTCGACGGCGCCCGCTACCTCTGCCAGTGGTCGCGCCTCGCCAAGACGTTCTCCGCCCCGGAGAACGCCAAGGTCGAGCCCACCCGCACCTCCGGTCGCTTCGTCATCTTCGACAAGGGCAACCGCAAGGAGCAGGGCCTCTTCCTCTATCGCGACGCCGAGAGCGGCCTCCAGATCCAGCTCCCGCTCATCAGCGCCGGCGCCGCCGCCACCGCCGACAACCTGCCCTTCCCGCACGCCCCCGGCATCTTCGACTGGCCCGTCGGCGTCTACGCCCCGGTCATGGTGCCGGAGCTCACCTTCGGCGAGAACGTCACCGTGCCCGCCTTCTACGGCAAGCAGTGCGTGACCGGCCTCGGCCTGCGGAATTCGTTCTTCTTCCGCTACGAGCAGCCCGCCCTGATCAACCTCCAGGAGAAGACCGTCCCCGGCGTCGGCAGCGTGAAGGTCAACTGGACGTTCAGCGGCAACAAGGTCACCGCCGAGTGGATCTACACGGTCAAGAGCCAGGTCACCCTCGACAAGTTCCGCTTCGCCCTCTCCATCGCCGCCCCCCACTCCCACCAGCGCCTCGGCATCTCCCCGATGCTCGGCCAGCAGGGTGTGCGCTGCAGCGTCATCAAGGACGACTTCCAGGGCGTCTGGCAGGAGACCGAGGTCGTCAGCCACGACCCGAACTACCGCACCAACTACGGCAAGGTGCACTACATGCAGTACCTCGTGCGCGACCACGCCCTGGTCATGCGCCCGGGCCAGCAGTACCGCTTCTCCGTCAGCTTCGAGCCCGACATCACCCTCATCGAGGCCTGAGGTTCCGATCGCCCCCTTTGCCAAGGCGCCGCTTCCCGCGGCGCCTTTTCTTTTGCGGCAACCGGCTTGCGCCGTGCTCGCGTTGGTCCGTTTGGAGTTCCAGATTGCCCGCGGTCCGTCCCGTTCCGCATAGTCGCCCACTCCCGCTCCTCCCGTGCTCTCCCGCCGCATCATTCCCTGCCTCGATGTCACCGCCGGCCGCGTCGTCAAAGGCGTGAAGTTCCAGCAGCTGCGCGACGCCGGCGACCCCGTCGCCTGCGCCCGTGCCTACGACGCCCAGGGCGCCGACGAACTCGTCTTCCTCGACATCACCGCCTCGCGCGACCAGCGCGCGATCATGCACGACGTCGTCGCCGCCACCGCCGAGCAGTGCTTCATGCCGCTGACCGTCGGCGGCGGGCTGCGCACCGTCGAGGACATCCGCAAGATGCTCCACGCCGGCGCCGACAAGGTCTCGCTCAACACCGCCGCCGTGC
>JAEXPG010000379.1 GCA_023447015.1 Verrucomicrobiota bacterium | reverse complement strand
GTGTTCCCCTTGGTGTACTTGTTGGTGTAGTCGTACACGCCGACCTTCGGCGCGACCTCGACGACGCCCATCGCCCGTCCATCGAGGAGGCCGACAGTCAGCTCCGTGCCGCGGATTCGCCGCTCGGCTATCCAGCGACCCGGCGCGAGAGCCTTCAGCGCGGCGGCGACCTCCTCGAGGCCGCTGCACAGCTTCAGGCCGACGCTGCTGCCCTCGTTGTTGGGCTTGAGCACGACTTCGCTGCCAAGCCGGGCCACCAACTCGGCGGCGAGCGGCGCGTCGGCCGCGTCGAACACCAGGCCGTCGATCACCGGCACGCCCACCTTGGCGGCGCACGCCTTGGTCGCGGACTTGTCCATCGTGACCGCGCTGGCGCGCGCGTCGCACCCGGCGTAGGCGAAGCCGGCGGCCTCGAGCAGCCGCTGCATGCCGCCGTCCTCGCCGAAGGTGCCGTGCAACGTGGAGAGCACGACATGCGTCTTCGGGTCGAGCCCGGCGGGGATCGCATCGGCGTCGACCTGGCAGCGCACGGTCGGCAGCAGGGTCGCGGCCGCGGCGGCGACGTTGGCTCCGGAACGCAGCGACACCTCGCGTTCCCGCGAGGTCCCGCCGCACAAGACTGCGACAACTGGTGTTTTCACAAGACGTCCCTCCAATCGCGGCCGTAGAGCAGCACCTCGGGCTCGAGCTCGATGCCGTGCGCCGCCTTCACCCGTTCGCGCACGCGCCGCATCAGCGCGATGACGTCGGAGGCGGTGGCCTGGCCGCGGTTGACGATGAAATTGGCGTGCACCGGGGAGACCTCGGCGTCCCCCACCCGCTCACCCTTCAGCCCGAGCGCGTCGATCAGGCGGCCGGCGGAGTCGTTGGGCGGGTTCTTGAACATGCAGCCGGCGCTGGGATCGCGCGGCTGCGTGGCGAGCCGGCGCGCCTGGAACGAGGCGATCTGCGCCTGGATCTCGGCCGTGGGCACGCCGGCGGAGACCGGCCGGAGCACGGCGCCGAGCGCGACCGCCCCGGCGAGTTCCCGACAGTCCCGGTACGCGACATGCAGCTCGTGCCGACGCAGCGTGCGCACCGTGCCGTCGCGCAGGGCGAGGCGCACGGACTCGACGACGTCGAACATCCAGCCGCCCATCGCGCCGGCGTTCATGCGCAGGGCGCCGCCGAGCGTGGCGGGAATTCCCTCGAGAAATTCGAAACCACGCAGACCGCGGGCCGCGGCCTGGCCGCAGAGCTCCTTCAGCCGCAGACCGGCGCCCGCCTCGACGCGGCCGTCGGCCCGCACCTCGAAGCGTTGCCACTCGCGGTCGGCCAGCCGCACGACCAGCGCGTTCACGCCCTCGTCGGGCACGAGGAGATTCGAGCCGCGGCCGAGCAGCAGCAGCGGGAGGTCGCGGCGATGCGTCTCGCGCAGCAGCGCGCAGAGGTCCGCCTCGTTCGCCGGCTCCGCGTAGTAGCGGGCGGGGCCGCCGACGCGCATCGTCGTCTTCGGTCCGAGCGGCTCGTTCTCGAGCAGGCGGGTCTCCGGCGAGAGCCGGCCGCGCAACACTTGCAGACACTCGGCCCAGCGCGAGGCCTGCGCCGCCTCGCCCTGCAGGTCGCGCACGAACTCCGCCGCGCACTGGTCGATGTCGCCCGCGCCCACGAAGAGGACGAGGTCGCCGTCGCGCACGCGCTCGTGGAGCAGCCGGAGGAAGCCGGCGCGGTCGCCGGGCAGATAGTGGACGCGGGTGCCGGAGCCGCTGCGGACCATCTCCGCGTAGATGTCGGCCGTGGTGCCGCCGGCGATCGGTTGCTCGCTCGCGGCATAGACATCGAGGAGGAACAGTTCGTCGGCCCCGAGGAGCGCGCGGGCGAAGTCGGCCTTGAACCGCGCGGTGCGGCTGAAGCGGTGCGGTTGGAACGCCACGAGCAGCCGCTTGTGCGGCAAGCGGCACATCCCGCCGATCAACGCCGCGATCTCCGTCGGATGGTGCGCGTAGTCCTCGATGACCTGGAGCTTCTCCGACTCCAGCAGGACGACCTGGCGGCGCTTCACGCCGGGATAGTCGGCAAGCAGGTCCGGCGCGATCGCGACGCCGAGCCGGACGCACACCGCGAGGGCCGCGGCGGCGTTGAGGGCGTTGAAGTCGCCGCCGGCGCGGACCCGCGCGCGCGTCGCGCCGAACGCCGGCGCAAGGTCGAGCACCTGCCGGCCGTCGACAAAACCGGCGATGCGCACGGAGAACTCGCCGTCAAAGCCGAAACGGTGCACCCGCGCGGTGAAACCGCGGCCGGCCAGCCGCGCCGAGAGCGCGCAGGCCGGGTTGAGATAGATCGCGGACCGGGTGCGCGAGAACAGCGCGGCGAACGTCGCCTCCAAGTCGCCGATCTGCCGGTAGTAGTCGGGGTGGTCCCAGTCGAGGTTCGTGGCGACGGTGATCTCCGGCGAGAAGCGGTCGATCGTCCCGTCGCTCTCGTCGATCTCGGCGACGACCCAGCCGTTCTGGTCGAGCGCGGCCGGCGGGACGGTGTCGTCCTGGAAGAGTCCGCCGAGCAGCCAACCCGCGCCGAAACCGGCGCGCCGCAGCGCGGTGATGAGCAGGCCGGTGGTGGTGGTCTTCCCGTGCGCCCCGACGACGGCGATCAGCTTCCGGTCCCGCAGCAACTCGGCGAGCAGCTCGCCGCGCCGCACCTGGGGCAGGCCGCGCGCGCTGGCGGCCGCCCGGGCCGGATGCGCGGCGACGATCGCGGAGGAGTACACCAGGAGATCGGTGGCGGCCGGCACGACGCCGGAGGGACCGAGGACCACGCCGGTCTGCTCGAGCCAGCGCTGCGCCGCGGCGGTGAGGCCGTCGTCCTCGCCCGAGACCGACCAGCCGCGTTGGGCGAGCAGCATCGCCAGCGGCGTCATGCCCGCGCCGCCCACGCCGACGAGGTGGCAGTGGCGCACGGGGCGGCCGAAGAGCGGGGGCAGCTGGAGCGGTTCGATCATGCGGTCTGGAGGGCGACCGGGGGCCGGACCGCGGGACGGTGCCCGGCGAGCGCGAGGAGGTCGTCGATCATCGAGTCGAGCGAGTTCTCCTGGTCCATGCGGACGAGGTTGTCGCGGAACTTGTGGAGCAGCCAGTCGTTGAAGACGAGGTCCTGCACCTCCTTGGTGAGGCCGGCCACGAAACGCTGGTCGACGACAAGCCCGCCGCCCTGCTGCTCGAAGAACTGCGCGTTCGCCGCCTGGTGGTTGTCGGCGGCGTGCGGGAACGGCACGAGCACCGCGGGCGTGCCGGTGCGCGCCAGCTCGGCCAGCGTGCCGGCGCCGGCGCGGGAGACGACGAGGTCGGCGCAGGAGAGCAGCTCGGCCATGCGGTCGCAGAACGGCACGAGATAGGATTTCACCGGCAGGCCCTCGCGGGTGCGGAAGACCCGCTCCTCGCGGGCGGTGCGCTTGCCCGGGCCCGACACGCAGAACAGCTGCACGCCCTCGAAGGCCAACAGCTCCATGTTCTTCTCGGCCCAGTCGTTGAG
>JAEXPG010000357.1 GCA_023447015.1 Verrucomicrobiota bacterium | reverse complement strand
GCCGGCGGTGCGGCGCACGGGCTTGAGCCACGGGTGGCCCACGGGCTCGACGCCGAACTGCTCCCACACCTCGCGCTCGAAAAGATGCGCCTGGTGGTTGAGCACGGTGAGCGACGGGTAGCTTCGCTCGAAGACCGGCATGCTGCGTCCGACGGCGAGCGTGTTCTCGGCGTCGTAGGCGACAACCGCCACGAGGCGCAGCGCCTCCGGCCCCATCGCCGGTTCGGCCACGCCGAACCACGCGCAGAGCCGGCCACCGCGCTCGAGCGCCGCGGCGACCACGCCCACGAATTCGGCCACGGGCCACTCCGGCACCTCGGCCCACGGGAGCGAGGCGGCGTTGGCAAGCGGGACCAGGGTGTCGTCGGCGTTCATGGCGCGGAGATGATCTGGGCGACGGCGTCGGTCCACGCCGTGCGGAGCACGTCGGGCAGCGCGAGGCCGAGCCAGAGCGACAGCCCCATCAGCAGCAGCGGCGGCACGATCACGCCGGCGGTCTCGGGGAAGCGCCGCCCGGTCGCCTGCGAGGCGACGCGCGGCCGGCCGTCGACGATGGCGAAGGTCACCCGCGTGAGCCCGAAGAAGGCGAAGAGCAGGCAGCCGAGGAACACGATGCCGGCCGCGGTGTTGCCTGCCGGCCCGAAGCTCGCGCGCACGATCCGCAGCTCGCTGAAAAACGGGCCGAACGGCGGCAGCGCGGTGACGGCGAACATGCCCGCGACAAAGATCCCGGCCGAGACCGGTGTGAGCGCGGCCATGCCGCCGACCTCGTCCATCGTGCGCGCCCCGGCGGCGCGGCGGATGGTGCCGGCACTGAGGAAGAGCGCGCCCTTGGTCAGGCTGTTGGCCCACACATGGAAGAGCGCCGCCCACAGGCCCGGCGCACCGAGCCCGGCGGCCAGCGCGAGGATGCCCATGTGCTCGACGCTCGAGTAGGCGAGCATGCGCTTGAAGTCGCGCGTCCCGAGCAGGAACAGCGCGGCGACCACCAGCGAGAACAGCCCGATCGCGATCAGCGTGCGATCTGCGACCGCGCCCTCTCCCGCCGCGCCGAGCACGGCGCGCACGCGGAGGATGGCGGTGAACGCCACGGTGGTGACGCCGCCCGCGAGGATCGCGCCCACGATGCCGGGCGCCTCGCCGTAGGCGTCGGGCTTCCAGGTGTGCATCGGCGCCAGGCCCATCTTGGTGCCGTAGCCGGCGAGCAGCAGCACCCAGGCCGAGAGCAGCCACGGCCGCGTGAGCTCGTGGCCCTGCGCGACCAGCGCGCCGAAGGTCAGATCGCCCGAACCGTCGCCGTGCAGCGAGGCGTACCCGAGCGCGAAGGAGCCGAGCAGCGAGAGCGCGATGCCGGTGCCGCCGACAAGCAGGTACTTCCACGTGGCCTCGTAGGCGCGCGGCGTGCCGTTGAAATGAAGCAACGGGATCGCGGCGAGCGTCACCCCCTCGGTGGCGATCCAGAGCAGGCCGAGGTGCCGCGCCAGGTGGCCGGCGCTGAGCAGGCCGAGCACGGCGAGCATGAGCGCCACGAAGATGCGGTTGGGCCGCTCGGTGTGCGTCTGCAGGTAGGTGACACCATAGGCGCCGCAGAGCACGAACAGCAGCGACACCGTCGGCAACACGGCCCGGGCGAGCGGATCGAGGCCGAACCACGTGCCCAGCGGCTGGGCCGGCGGCGCGAGCAGGAGCCAGATCGAGAGCACGGCATGCACCGCACCGAAGAGCGGCATGAGCCACGGCCGCGACTTTTCGCTCGGCCAGACCAGCGCCACCGCCGCGCCAACGAACGGAAGAAGGACGAGGAGGATCTCTTTCATTCGCGGAGGACGGTGAGTTTGCGGGTGTCGAGCGAGTCGAACGCCCGTTGGATACGGTCGACAATGATGCCGATCACGAACACGCCGACCGTGAGGTCGAGCAGGATGCCGGCCTCGACCATCAGCGGCGTGGCGCGGATGAGCAGCAGGCCGAAGAGGTAGATGCCGTTCTCGAGGATGAGGTAGCCGCAGACCTGCGAGATCGCCTTGGTGCGGCCGATCAGCAGGACGAACCCGGTCAGCACCGAGGCCAGCGCGCCGGGCACGAGCAGGGACCCGGCGTGCTCCGGCAGCAGCGGCAGTGAGCGGGCCAGCGCCATCGCGGCGATCGTGCCGCCAGCACCGAGCAGGAGCGAGGGCACGTAGCCGATCAGCGGCTCCATGTCGCGGTCGATGTTGGCCGCGCGCATGGCGCGGTTGAGCAGGCGCGGGATGATCACGCCCTTCACGGTGACCGTCGCCACCGCGACCAGCAGCACCGGCCAGTCGTGCAACAACGCGGCCCAGCCGAAGAGATGCTCCATCAGCAGCGGCATCAGGCCGAGCACCACGCCCTGCACGGACATCGCGCGGATCAGCGAGGGCATGCGGCTGCTGCCCAGCGCCATCAGGTTCAGGCCCATCGCCAGACCGATCAGGAGATTGAGGGTGCCGTTCATGGAAGAAGGACGGATTCGACAGATGGCGACGAAGCAAACGAAGTCCGGACCGCGCGGGTCTGCGGGCCGGGCGAGTCGTCACCGGTGAGGTGTGACGTGCGGTTTCCCCGGAGGGTCCGCCCTTCCCCAACCCGCGATCCGCGATCCACATTCCGCAATTCAGGTTTCATGCCGCACCGCCTTTCCAGGCCACCAGCAACGCGAACAGACAGAGGAGAAACGCGAGCGTCAGCAGGAACGGCACCTGTTTGAAGGCGAACCGCGCCAGCAGCGACTCGACCAGGCCCACGCCCACGGTCGTCGCCAGCACGCCGCCCGCCAGCACCCCGCCGGCCGCCAGCGTCCCGAACTCGCCGATCGGCAGCACCGCCTGCACAAGCAGCACGGAGAACAGCAGCAGCTTCACCGAGGCCCCGTGGAGGATCGCCGCCAGCGGCGGGCCGCTGTGGTCGAGGATCATCGCCTCATGGATCATGGTCAGCTCGAGGTGGGTGTTCGGGTCGTCGAACGGCACCCGGCAGTTCTCCGCGAGCAGCACGATGAACAACCCCGCGGCGAGCAGCGCGGCGCCGGCGCCGGCCGAGGGCGCGAGGATCGACACAAGCGAAAGCCCGCCGTTGTGCACGCAGAGCGAGAGCACCGCGGCGAGGATCGCGGCCTCGGTCAGCACCGCGTAGCTCACCTCGCGCACCGAACCCATGCCCTCGAAGGCCGACCCGGTCTCCAGCGCCGCCCACACCGTGCAGAACCGCGCCAGCGCCAGCAGGTAGATCAGCAGCAGCACATCGCCGCGGAAACTCACGCCCGCCCCCGCCGGCCCGAGCGGCAGCAGCAGCGCCGCGCCGACGATCGCCACCCACGCCACCGCGGGCGCGGCGACGAAGCCCGGCGAGGCGAGCGTGCTCAGCACCACGCCCTTCTTCCAGAGGCGCGCGAGGTCGTAGTAGAGCTGCAGCACCGGCGGCCCGCGCCGGCCCGCGACCCACGCCTTCACCTTGTTGATGATGCCGGGCAGCAACGGCGCGAGCAGCAACCACGCCGTCAACCGCAGCACCATGTCGAGGAGTGTCATCAGCATGAGAATTCCCTCCTGAAGCTTTCGCCGCCGCTCCGGACCACCCGCCCGCAGCCGCACCGACCACGAACGGGTTTCATCGCCCACCTCCGGTCAGCACCAGCGCCGCGAGCCCGGCCAGGCCGGCCACCAGATAGACGATGTAGTACTGCAACCGGCCGTGCTGCAGCCGGCGCACCGCGGTCGAGACCCGCAGCACGCCCTCGCCCACCGGACCGATCAGCTTCTCCAGCACCGTCTCCGGCACACGCTCGACCCGCCGCGCCCCGGCCGGCAGCGCCCCGCGCGGACGCTGGATCGCGCGCTCGGGCTGCAGCAGCCAGAAGAACCAGCCCGCGGCGATCCCGGCGAACGACCCGCCGGTGTACTGCATGCGCGCGGTCGGCGCCGCGTAGCCGCAGTCCCAGGTCAGGTTGCGCTCCAGCCCGTTGCCCCGGGCGCGCCGCCAAAGGAGGACCGCCGCCCCGAGGGCAAGCAGCGCGAGCACGGAGTTGAAGATCCCGAGCGTCGAGAGCGACGCTGGCGCGTGTTCCGCCGCCACCGCCCAAGCCGGGTGCCACTCGCCCGCCGCCCGCGCCACCAGCGGCCAGAGCGCCGCCGGCGCCAGACCGACCGCCACGCACAGCCCGCCGACGACCAGCATCGGTCCGAGCATCCACGGACCGGACTCGTGCGCATGCGCCGTGCGCTTGGTGCGCGGCGCACCGCAGAAGACCAGCGCGCCCGCCTTGGCGAAGCTCGCCAGCGCGAGCGCCCCGGCCATGCCGAGCACGATCACCGCCGGCATCGCGGCCCACGCGGCCGGTCCGTGCTCGATCCCGGCGTCGAAGAGGCCGAGGTACACGAGCCACTCGCTGATGAAGCCGTTGAACGGCGGCAGGCTCGAGACCGCCAGTGCGCCGAGCGCGAAGAGCGCGGCCGTCCACGGCATCGTCTTCCAGAGTCCGCCGAGCCGGCTCATCTCGCGCGTGCCGGTGGCGTGCACCACCGCGCCCGCGCCGAAGAACAGCAGCGTCTTGAAGAGACCGTGGTTCCACACATGCAGGAGCGCCCCGATCAGCGCGAGCCGGCCCCACGGCGCGTCGCCGTGCGCGGCGCCCAGCAGCGCGGCCCCCACGCCGACGAGGATCACGCCGATGTTTTCCACGGTGCAGTAGGCCAGCAGGCGCTTGAGGTCGTTCTGCGCGAACGCGAAGGCGATGCCGCAGAGCGCGCCCACGGCCCCCAGCGCGATGACAACCCAGCCCGTCGCCGCCGGCACCTCCAGCCAGCCGCTGAAACGCACGATGCCGTACACGCCCATCTTCACCGCCACGCCGGAGAGGATCGCCGAGACGTGGCTCGGGGCGTTGGCGTGCGCACTCGGTAGCCAGACGTGCAGAGGGAACAGGCCGGCCTTCACCCCGAAGCCGGCCAGCACGAGCCAGAACAACGGCGTCAGCCCCGCGACCGCGCGCAACTGCGGGCCCAGCGCCCAACCGCCACTGCGCTCCGCCAGCAGCGCGAAGAACGCGAAGAGGCAGAGCGTGCCCACATGCGATGCCGCGAGGTACAGCCAGGCCGCCGCGCGGACCTTGCGCCCCCGGCTCTCGAGCAGGATCAGGAAAAACGCCGCCACCGTGAACAGCTCCCAGCCGAAAAGGAAGTAGAGGCCGTTGGCCGAGACGAGCACCAGCGCGAGCATCGCCAGCAGCACGCTCCACCAGCACCGGCCCCGGCCCGCCGAGCGCGGATACTCCCGGTCGCTCCAGTAGCCGCGCGAGTAGGCCGCGGCCGCGCCGCCCACCACCGCCACCAGGGCGAGAAACAGCGCGCTGAGCGCATCCAGCCGCAGCTGCGGTTTCTCGCCGCCGAGCGCAACCGTGCCGCACCAGTCCCACGTCGGCGCGGCGCCGGTCGACACCGCCAGCGCCGCGCCGAGCAGCGCCGCGCACGAGACGAGGGTCGCGCCAAGCCAGAGCCGCGGATGGCTCCGGCCCAACACCGCCCCGCCGAGCAGTCCCACCGCCGCGGTCGAGAGTAACGCACTGACGATCATGATGCGGCTCTCCGCCCGGCTCGCGCCCCGCCCAGCGGGTCGCCACGCGAGAACGACCGACGGGCGCGCGGCGCCCCGTCACCTACGAGACCGTTCTTCACGGTTTGACCGCTCCCGCCGCCGCCGAGCCCGCCGCGGCCTCGGCCGCGGCGATGGCTGTGAGGATCGCCTCGTCCGGTGCGCCCTGCCGGATCGACTCGCGCCCGTTCGGCCGCATGAGCAGGCGGCTGAGCCGGCCGAGCAGATCGAGATGCGCCCGCGGCGATGGTGCGATGAAGAAGAACATCCGCGTCACCGGAACCTCGTCCGGCGGCGGCTCGGGCAACGGATACGGCTCCGCCAACAGGAGCAGCGCCACCGTGCCGGAGTCGCGCCCAAGCGCGATGCGGTTCGCCGGATGGGGCAGCGCGAAGCAGCCGCCCACGGGGGCGATCACCACGCCGCCCGGCGCGCGCAGCCGCTGCGCCACCATCTCGCGGATCGGCGGGGTCGCGCCGGGAAGCGCCGCGACAATCCGCTCCAGCACCGCACCGACCTCTGCCGGCGGCACGTCGCGCCAGATCCGGCCGGCGCGCAGCAGGGCGGTCACGCCGCCGCCGGCCCCCACGCTGGACGTCGCCGGGGCGAGAAACCCCGCCTGGGCGGCCAGGCCGCGCGCCGCGGCCCAGTTGGCGACCTGCGTCCGGTCAAACAGCTTGCGGTCGCGGTCCGGCGTGAAGGGCAGGCCCTCATCGCGAACCCAGCGTTCCACGACTTCCTCCGCGACACCGAACGACTCGGCGATCTGGATAATGTTGAGGTACATGTCTCGACTACGAGGTGGGGTGAGCGAACGCGCGCAGTCTAGAGACCGCCGCCGCGAAATGTCAGGCCGGAATCGGCGGAATTTCCGGTCGCCGTTCTCCGACGAGAGCCAGTCCCGCGCCGCCCGTCGCGGCCGTCCCGACACCGGGCCGCCCCAACTACGGCAAACGCCGTTACGCCACTTGACGTAACGGCGTTCGCCGCAATCCTCCCCCGCATGCAGGCGATCAACCCCTTCTATTTCGAGCGGCCGAGCGACCAGTGGTCCTTCACCGACCGCGAGGAGCTACTGCCCCAGCTCACCGCCTTCCTGCGCCAGCGCGGCCGCCGCCTGCTCGTCCATGGCCGCCGCCGCATGGGCAAGACCTCCATCCTCAAGCACGCCGCCGCGACCACGCGCGGCGCCTTCGTCTACGTCGACATCTCGAAGGCCGCCGACCTCTCCGAGGTCGCGCGCAAGCTGCTCGACGCCGCGCCCGAGGTGAAGAAGGGGCTGCTCGAGCGCGCCGTCGACCTCGCCAAGCGCCACTTCAAAGCCGTCACGCTCACCGGCGGCAAGCTCACCCTCTCCGGCGACTTCCGCACCGAGGCGACCGCCCAGTCCCTCGAGCAGGTGCTCAACTACCTCGACGCCCGCGCCGGCGACGAGGACTCCGCCTGGACCGTCTGCCTCGACGAGTTCCAGGAGCTGCGCACGATGGCCGACGAGCGGATCGACTGGAAGCTCCGTGGCATCATGCAGGAGCACCGCAACCTCAACTACGTCTTCTCCGGCTCCGACCAGCGCCTCGTCGTCTGGATGAACGAGCCCGGCGCCGCCTTCTTCAAGCAGCTGCAGCAGCTGGAGGTCGGGCCGATCCCGCCGGAGCACCTGGCGAAATGGATCGACCGCCGCGCCCGCACCGGTGGGCTCAGCGGCGCGGCGTTCGGCGCCGCGGTCGTCGCCGCCGCCGGCCCGTGCACCGGCGACATCGTCCGCCTGGCCAAGGTCACCTTCGACATCGCCGCGATGCGCGCCGCGAAGGACCCGGTGGCCGCCGCGCTCGACACGATCGCGCTGCACGAGCTCAACGGCGAGTTCACCGCCCGCTGGGCCGATCTCGCCCTCGCCCAGCGCAACCTGCTGCGCGCCCTCGCCGCCGGCCGGCCGCCGACCGCCGCCGCGACCCTGCGCGCCTTCGGCATCAAGTCGGCCTCGACCGCCCAGACCGCCATGGAGCGCCTGCTCGACCGGCAGATTCTCGTGCGCACGCCCAACGGGGTCGTCTTCGACAGTCCCTTCCTGAAGCGCTGGGTCGAGGCCAACTCCGCCTAGGGGGTGTCTTCAACTACACGCGTGGCATTGCAGGAGGCGCAGCGGGCGGAAAGAAGGCGGGGCATTCGGGGCAAGGAAGTCAGGGCCGAGGTCCGCAAGCTCGTCGGGCGGTGAAACCAGTCACGGCTTCCGCTTCTCAGGCGACTCGTACTCCACCGTTTCACCGTTGAAGGCGATCGCCCCGCCCAAGACATCGGGCACGACCAGCACGCCGACGAGGGCGTTCTTCCCGCCAACCCAATACGGTCCTTCCCTCCGCCATCGGAGCGGCGCTCTGCTCCGGGGGATCCGCGCAAGCTCCTCCAATTGCGACGCCGGGAGCAGATCGCGCATCGAGTACCGTTTCGGTCGCCCGCCCTCGGCCGGATAGCGGAACGCGACCGCATGCTTCCGGTCGCCGACCCAATCGCAGAACGTGTAGACGTCGCCGGTGTCCGTGACGAAAACGGCGACGGCCCCGTCGCCACCGGCCAACGGAAACTCGCGGACCTTCTCATAGCGCACGCCGTCGGTGGTCCGTTGATAGACCGAAACCATCGGCCTTTCCTCTTGGGTCGCCGGCACAAGGCGAACCAGGTACAACCCCTCCGGGCTCGCCGCCGCCATGGGCCGGGGCTCTGCCGGCAGGTAACCGAAGGCCGCCGGGATCAGCAGTGCAAGAGCGAGTAACAGGAGCGGTTTCATCATTGGATCAAAACTCTGGGTACTCACCCGCCGCCCAGCACCAGCAGCGCCAGCGCGGCGACGCCGAGGACGAGGTAGAGGATGTAGGCCTGCATCCGGCCGTGCTGGAGCCGGCGGACGGCGGAGGAGACGCGCAACACCGCCGCACCGACCGGCGCGACCACCTGCTCCAAGACCGTCTCGGGCGTGTGCGACTCGCGCCGCGCGACCGCCGGGAACGGCTCCTCGGGCCCGAGCGCATGCTCGTGCCGCGCCGGGCGCAGGATCCAGTCGAACCACTCGACGATCGTCGCGGCGAAGGAGCCGGCGGTGTACTGCATCCGCGCCGTCGGCACGGCATAGCCGCAGTCCCAGGTGGGCGCCCGGCGCACTCCGGCGCCGCGGGCGCGGCGCCACAGCCACACGCCGGCAAACGCCGCCATCGTCGCCAGCGCGAGTTGGCAGCACGTGAGCGCGAGCAGCGGCACCGCCGGAGCCGTGC
>JAEXPG010000279.1 GCA_023447015.1 Verrucomicrobiota bacterium | reverse complement strand
AGCCCCGGAAACGAAACGGCCCGGTGCACCACAGGGGCGCGAACCGGGCCGCTCCAGCGCGGGCGCTGTCTCCGTCGTCCGGAAACACGCCCGCGATCGGCGTCGCGTCAGCGACGCAGCAGCGCGTCGATCAGCTGCAAATCCGGCGCACCGTCGAGGGACTTCAGGCCGTGCCACTCGGCGAGGCCGAAGTCGCCCTTGTATTCCCAGTTGGCCCAGGCCATCCCGGCCGCCTCGAAGACGCCCACGATGTCGCGGTAATAGGCCAGCCGCGCGGCGCGCGGCACCGTGGGCAGGCAGCCGAACTCGCCGCAGTATAGCTGCAGCCCAAGTTCCTTTGCCCGCGCGATCGCCGGCTCATACTCCTGGCGCAGCCGCGCCGGGCCCCAGTTGTCGGTCGAACTGGCGAGGAAGTCGTATTTCTCCTTCGGGTAGGCGGCGACGAGCTTCGCGTAGGTCGCCGTGTCGACGATCGGGCCGGGATAGGCCACCGGTCCCGGGTAGTCGCGGATCACCGGGTCGACCCAGCCGGCCTTGTGGTGGGTGAGCAGCAGCGGCGCGTAGGTGTGCATGCTCAGGATGATGTTCTTGTCGCCCGCCGGCACCTCGAGCTTCGGCAGCATCTGCGGGATCTGCCACATGTTGGCGCCGATCACGACCACACGCCGGGGCTCCACCGAACGGATGAACGTCATGCTGCGCGCGACGAGCTTGTTCCAGTCCGCCGGATTGTCGGCGGTCGGCTCGTTCATGATCTCGTAGGCGAGGAAATCGACGGGGTACTTGCGGAGGCGCTCCGAGAGCTGCCGCCACAGGTTGATGAACGTGTCCTGGGCTTTCGGATCCGTCCAGAGCGTGTTGTGACCGCCCTCGTTCGAGGCGTTGAAATGGTGCGCCCGCACGGAGTGCAGGTCGACGATGACGCGGAGCTTCGCCGCCTGGATCCAGCCCAGCGCCCGCTCGAGCAGGCCGAACGCCGCCTCGTCGGGCGAGCCGTCGTCCTTCCAGAGCACGATCTCGTCGACCGGCAGCCGCACGTGGTCGAAGCCGAGCGAGGCGATGTAGCGGATGTCGTTCTCGGTGATCCACTCCTCGCGCGGCGCCCAGCCGAAATCCTGCGAGAGCCAGTGGCTGAGGTTGGTGCCACGATGGATGGCGAAGCCGGAGGGGTTGAGCGGTGCGGTCGTGGTGGCGGATTCGGCGGCGAAACCGAGACCGACACACGCGCAGAACAACGGGGCGAACAGGAGTTTTTTCAGGAGGGACATGGGAGGGGGATTGAAGGGGCCGAAGCTACCAGCCCGACCGGGCTCGGCAAGGCTGGCGAAACGATTTGGCGGGGCCGAAGCCCTGCCCGCCAGATGAATAATGCAGGGGGCGTCGGAGGAGCGCGCGCGAGGCGCACGCCCCCAGACCGACCGCGGGACAGTTCGCGGCTCTACTTTTCGCCCACCTCGATCGTCACCGCGCGGGCCGGAGGCTCGGTCCAGGCGTTCCAGGAGCCATCCCACTTGATCGGCTCGCCCTTGAAATCGACATCGCCCGCCGCGCCGCCGCGATAGGCCGCACGGGCGCGGAGCAACACCTTCGTCCCGGCCGCCCCGGTGGTGATCGTCAATGGACGGACCACGGAGGCGCCCTGGTTCTGCTCATAGCTGAGCCCGGTCCACGTCTTGCCGCCATCGGCGGAGAACTCGATGTGCAGGAATCCGACCGCCTCGCCCGCGCCGGCATCCGTGCTGGCGCGCACCGAGACTTTGACCGCCGAGTCCGCCGCGGCTTTCGCCGGCGCGCTGATCTTCAGCACGCGCTCAACCGCTTGGGCCGGAACGGCCAGCAGTGCTCCGACAAAAACAAACAGGGCGACAGTGCGAATCATCCGTCCCGCTCGTTCCGCTACCAAAGACATCTCGGTGGTGTTCATCGGCCGGCAGCAAACACGCGATACACCGGCCTGCCAATCCCGATCAGCGGGCACAGCCGGCCGGCCCTCGGCCAACACCTACCGGTTGCGCCGGGCCACCAGCAACAACCCCACCCCGAACGGCGCCGGGAACCAGCCGCGCTTCGCCGGCGCCACAAAACAGAACCGCAGAAGTGCGTTGAGCCAGCGCGGCGGCAACCGGTCCTCCGCCCGCGGCCCCCCGCCGGGCTTGCCCCCGCGCAGGCGGCGCACCAGCCAGACCAACGGAAAGGCGAACACGTTGACGTAGGCGACATGCTCCACCGTCCAGCCCTCGCCGAACAGGGCTGCAAGCGAGGCGCGCTCATACCGCCGAAAATGATGCAGCGACACGTCCCAGTCGCTCCAGAGCCGCATGCTCGCCGGCACCGTCACCACCGCCAACCCGCCGGGCCGCAGCACCCGCCGGAACTCCGCCACCGCCGCGGCGTCCCGCTCGACATGCTCCAGCACGTCGAGCGCGGTGACACAGTCGATGCTGCCGTCCGCGAGCGGAATCTGCCCGCCGGCATCGGGCGTCAACACCTGCGCGGGATCGAAGCGACGGCGCAGCAACGCGAGCGACTCGGCGAACGAGTCGAGCACCAGCACGCGGCACTGCCGGTTCATTTCCGAAGCGAACAACCCGGTGCCGGCGCCGAAGTCCATCAGCGTGTCTTCCTCCGCCAGTGGTCGCAGCCGTGCGATCCAATGCCGCACGATGCGCCGTTTCCCCTCGTAGAACCAGTGGCGGCGCTCCACCCGGTCGAGATTCTCGTATTCGCTAGGCTCCATGCGGTGCGCGGGGAAAGAGCGTCGTGCGGTTCGCCACGAAATCGGCGCCCTGCCGGCCGACGAGGAACGGCACCGTCGAACGACTGCTGAGGACGGAGAAAAGCACCACCGCCGCCAGGGTGAGCGACTGGAAGAACATCACCACGGACAGGCCGAAGACGTTGGTCGCCCACCCGGGGATCGCGAGATCGGTGCCGAGACGCAACACCACGGCGGCGAGGCCCGCCCCCGCCGCGAGCAGCGAGGTGCAGCCGAAAAACCGCAGCAGCCGGGTGATCACGGTCTCGATGAAGACCGAGAACGCGCTGAACCCGTGCGTGACCAGCGACACCAGATTCATCGTCGAGCGGCCGGCGTAGCGCGCCCCGCGGGCGGTGGGGATTCGCTCGATCGGCAGACGCGACTTCACCACCGTCGCCGCCAGATGGTTCCAGCACTCCGGCATGAACACCAGCCGGCGCGCCACCGCCACCGGCAGCACCGAAAAGTTCCCGAAGTCGATCACTCTCCCGGTCAGCAACCGGAACTTCAGTTTGTACACTTGGTAGGCGGCACGGAACACCGCCCCTTCCGAGCGCCGGGCCCGATGCGCCACCACGACAGCCTCCGGCCGGGCCGCCGCCCGCGCGAGAAGCGAGACGACGTCACCCGGGCGATCCTCGCCGTCGGCGTCCATCACCACGATATGCGAATACCGGTCGTCACGCACGCACTCGGCCAGACCCACGGCGATGGCCCGCTGATGCCCGAGGTTGCAGCGCAGATGCACGATCTCGACGCGTTCGAGGTGCGGGAAGCCGCCGGCCCCCAGTCCCGCGGGCGGCGGCTCCAGCGAACCGTCGTCGACCGCCAGCACGCTCCAGTGCGCCGGGGAGGCCGCCGCGGCCTGGTCGAGCTCGGCGAGCAGCCGGCGGAACGACTCCCAGTCGTTGAAGACTGGAGTCACGATCGCCACGGCTGGGCGGCACGGGGACTGTTCCGAGGGCGTGGGCACGGTTGCGTTCACGAGGCTGCGTTCTCGGCGGCAGGTTGTCCATCCCGCGAAAACCCGACAAGAGCCCAGCACGGCGCCAGCACCCGGAACGCGAGCAACAGCGGAGCCGCCGGCGCGAGGTAGCTCGAGACCACGCTCTCGAAGGAGGTCACCTCGACCAGTGCGACGACCAACATCAGCGCCGCCACACCGCCGACGAGCGCGACCAGGACCGACACCTGCAACGCGCGCTCGCGCCGCCAGGCCGCCCGAGCGCACACCACGAGCGCGGCCAGGGCGGCCAGCGCCGTCCAGCCCCGGCCGACAAGGGTGTTCACACAGAAGACCACTTCGCGCGCCACCGAACGGCCGGTTCGCACGTCACCTGCACCGGCCGGCTGCTGGTGGGTCACGGAGGCGAAGACCGCGTACTCCTCCGGCGTGCCCTGGCTCGGGACCATCCAGACCCGCGCGTCCCTGGTCGAGACGAGCAGGTCGAGCGCACGGAGAAGCGCCTCCCCCAACGGTTGCGCCAGCGAGGCATGCCAGCGGGGCACAAAACCGCTGCGCCGGCCCCCGGCGGGCACCCGCCCCTGATCGCAGGCGGCGTTGATCTCCGCAGCCACGCGCCGCCAGTACCGGTCCGCCGTCGCCGCATCCCGGTAGTATCCGCAGCGTGCCGCCGCACCACGCAACGCCCATGAGGTCCAGCCGGCGCGGATATCGCGCTGCGACTCGGGCACGGTGCTGCCCTCCCAGCCGTATTTCAGCCAACCGGCACCATACTCCCCCTCGAGCCAGGGCTGGAGCTCGGCGAAGGCCGGACTCACCGCATAGGCGTGCATCCGAATCTCGCGCGGGATCTGGACCAACCGGTTGTACTCCTTCGGTTCAATCCGCGCGAGCGCGCCATACGCCGAGGGGAAGGAGCCGCTGGTGTATTCCACCGTGACCGGCGCGCCGTAGAAATGCCGGTTCACCAGCCGTAGCGCCACGTCGGCAAGCAACACCGGCAACAAGGGCGAGGCCAGCAACGCCACCCGCCACCAACGCCGCTCCGCCCGGTTGCGCCACACGCCGACCGCCGCCACGCCGAGGATCAGCACCGCCGAGGGCACCAGCCACACGCCCTCCTCGCGGCAGTACCAGAATGCCGCCCACGCCGTCCCGGCCAGGAGCCCCCAACCCGCAAGTGTCGCGGGTCCGCGCCGCACTCGCGCCGCCAGCCCGATCACCCCGCCGAGGGCCGCCAACACCAGCGCCGGCTGGATTCCCGTCCGGAGCACCCGCCCGATCGCCGCCGCCGAGAGCATCTGCGGATCGAGCAGCAACAGCGCGAACAGGGACACCCGCCATCCCGCCCGGGGCACCAGCGGACGCAGGGCCACGATGAACAGGAGGCAGGCCGCCGCATGGAACCACGCCTGCACCTGCTGGAGCGGCTGGCCCGACACCCCCACAGCGGCCAAGAACAACGGATACACCGGTCCTTTCGAAAGCGTCACCTCGCCGTAGTCTCCGAGCCAGCGGCCGTCCATGATCGAGCGCGCCTGCGTGGCGAACAGCGCGTCGTCATGCATCGCCGACCCGTAGATCGTGAGTCCGAGATCGGTTGCCAGCCACGCCTTCAGCGCGATGAGCAGCGCCACCAGCGCCCACTCGCCCCACCACCGGCGGCGCAGCCACGCCCACAGGAGAACGACGAGTGCGCCGGCCCCGCAGGCCGCCATCGCCAGGAACGACCAGCGCCACGGACTGGCAAACGGCGTCTCGATCACGATGCGGCGCAGCTCGAGCGGCCGGAGCAGGAAGTCCGGCAGGTCCAGCCGCAGGCAGTTCGAGTCGGACAGCTCGGCCTCGACCCGCAATCCGCCCGGCAGCGGCGTCACCCGGCCGTCGACCATCGTGAGCCCGAGATGTGGCGGATTCGAGGTGCTCCGGAAGATGTAGAAATGCCCCTCCACCGGCTCGACGGTCCCGCCGTACTCGATCGTCACCCGCCGGATCGGCAGTGCCGCGCCGGGCACCTCGATCCAGGCATACGGATCGCCACCGGTGCGGGTGATCCGGCGGGTCGCCTCGTCCCACTTGATGTCGTTGGTGAAGCCGAAGCGCACCGCCTCGCCACCCAGCGTCACCACGCTCTGCGAACGGCAGACCAATGCGAAGATCCCCGCGGCGACCAGCAGCACTGCCGCTGCGAGAAATGAAAGCTTCCCCCGGAAACGGGCGAAAAAGCCGGGACGTGATGGCGTCATGAATGAGAAAAAGACGCCCAAGGCCAACGATCGGTCCTCAGCCGCGCGAGCCCCAAACCAACGGGCCGCACGAATCGCGCAACCGCTCCCTGCTCGCCGGCGGAGACCGGCGGCGCCTTCGCCCCGCCCACCCGCGCAACCGCCTGCGCGCGCTTCGACCGGGGCACATACACCACCGCATCATCCCGTCGCCAGACCTCGCGTTCGTCGAGGTCGCAGCGCGCGGAGACAAACCCGAGAAGCTCGCGGTGCTCGCGCTCCGGGCCGCTCAGAACAAAGGCGCCGATCGGTTCGCCCTCCAACGCGTCGAGCACCCGCGCGAGCGTCTCCTGGTCGGACTCGAAACCGCGCCGCCAGCCCCTGGGCCCGCCGCCGGTACGGCGCCACCACCGCGGCCACCAACGGGCCACCGGATGCATGATCCCCTGCCACACATGGGGCCAAGAGATGCGCCAGGACTCCGGGCTGAACCGATCGTCCAGAGTGCCGAAGTGCCGGGGCATCAAAGCCTCGGAACGCAGAAACTGCGCGCCCACGTTCGCCGCCTTGGTCGCGTCCGCGAAATGCATCCACCAGAGCGAAACGGCAAATGGCACCGCCACGATCGCGGCCACCCGGCCCACCAAGGCCCGCTGGTACCCACGTCGGCGCTGGGGCGGCCCGGAGCCACCCCAGCGCCCATATCGCCGCCGACGCGAGAGAAACCAGGAACGTGGTGATCTTCACCAGTCCCGCGCCGGCGCTGCATCCCCTGCTTGAAATGCGCCTCCGGCCCTCGCATACCATTCGGGCTTTATGGCGAAACGTCTCCTCGTCACCGGCTCCTCCGGCCTCATCGGCTCGGAGGTCTGCGGCTATTTCTCGAAGCAGGGCTACACGATCCACGGCGTGGACAACAACCAGCGCGCCGTCTTTTTCGGCCCGCAGGGCGACACCCGCTGGAACCAGCAGCGCCTCCTGCGCGACCTGCCCGGCTTCGTCCACCACGAGCTCGACATCCGCGACCGCGCCGGCGTCCTCGCCCTGGTGAAAGAGGTGAAGCCGGACGTCATCGTGCACACCGCCGCCCAGCCCTCGCACGACCGCGCCGCCGCCATCCCCTTCGACGATTTCGACACCAACGCCGTCGGCACCCTCAATCTCCTCGAGGCCAACCGCCAGGTGAACCCCGAGGTGCCGTTCGTGCACATGTCGACCAACAAGGTCTACGGCGACGCCCCCAACCGCATCGCGCTCCAGGAGCTTGCGACCCGCTGGGACTACGCCGACCCCGCCTACGAGCACGGCATCGCCGAGACCTTCACCATCGACCAGTCGAAGCACTCGCTCTTCGGCGCCTCCAAGGTCGCCGCCGACGTGATGGTCCAGGAGTACGGCCGCTATTTCAACATGCCGACGTGCTGCCTGCGCGGCGGCTGCCTCACCGGCCCCAACCACACCGGCGTCGAGCTCCACGGCTTCCTCTCCTACCTCGTGAAGTGCAACCTCGAGGGCCGCGAGTACCGGGTCTTCGGTTACAAGGGTAAGCAGGTGCGCGACAACATCCACTCGCTCGATGTCGCCCGCTTCATGCACGCCTTCGTCTCCGCCCCGCGCGTGGGCGAGGTCTACAACCTCGGCGGCGGCAAGGCCAACAGCTGCTCCATCCTCGAGGCGTTCGCCATCGCGGAGAAGTTCTCCGGCAAAAAGCAGGTCTACACCTACGTCGACCAGAACCGCATCGGCGACCACATCTGCTACTACTCCGACCTGCGCAAGATGCGCG
>JAEXPG010000276.1 GCA_023447015.1 Verrucomicrobiota bacterium | reverse complement strand
AGCCCGGCGCCGACGAGGACGGCATCACCCTCCGCCTGCCCTACCGCCAGGCGAAGCTGCTCCAGCCCGCGCTGCTCGACTGGCTCGTGCCCGGCCACCTCGAGGAGAAGGTCACCCTGCTGCTCCGCGCGCTCCCGAAGGCCGCGCGCATCCAGCTCCAGCCTTTGGAGACGACGGCGAAGGTCATCGCCACCGAGCTGAAGGCCGACGGCCGTCCGCTCGCCGAGAACCTCGCCGACCATCTCGCCCGCCAGTACCGCGTCGCCGTCTCCGCCGCGGATTTCCGCGTCGAGGAACTGCCGGATCACCTGCGCGTGCGCGTCGAGGTGGTCGACAACAACGGCAAGCCGCTCGCCGCCGGCCGCGAACTGGCCGAGGTGAAGACCGCGCTCGCCGAGCACGAAAAGACGCTCGTGCAGCAGCCCGACGACACCATCGCCGTCGCCTGGCGCCGCGCCCGCACGCAGCACGAGCGCGCCGGCCTCACCGACTGGACGTTCGGCGACCTGCCGCCGCGGCTCGTGATCGCCGAGTCCGCCGGCGTGCCGGTGTGCGCGTTCCCCGGTCTCGTCGCCACCGGCCAGGCCCAGGCGGCGCTGCGCCTCTTCACCGTCGAGACCGAGGCCCGCGCGGCGACGCCCGCCGGTGTGGCCGCGCTCGTCGAGGCGCAGCTCTCGAAGGAACTCGCCTGGCTCGAGCGAGATCTGCGCGACCTGCGCGAGCTGGGGCCCGCCGCCGTGGCGCTCATGCCGATGGAACAGTGGCAGGCGGAGGCGTTCGCCTGCATCCGCACGTGGATCTGCACCCAGCCCGTGAGCCCGCTCACGCGCGACGCGTTCGTGGTGCGCGTCGCCGCCGCGCGCGAGACGCTGAAGGGCATCGTTTGGAAACTCATCGATCCGCTGCGCGAGGCGCTCACGTTGCGCACCGCCCTGCTCACGCACCCGCAACCCTACGGCGGCATGGAGGCGGAGCTCGCGGCGCTCATCGGACCCGGTTTCCTCGTCCGCACTCCGTGGGCGCAGCTGCCGCACCTGCCGCGCTACCTGAAAGCCATGAAGGCGCGCGCCGACCGCTGGCGCCAGGATCCTGGCAAGGACCACCGCCGCGCGCTGCAGGTCGCGCCGTGGGCGAAGACGGTGCTCGAGCTCTCGAAAGGTTTCCCGCGCAACGCCGAGCACGCCCGCCGGCTCGACGAGCTGCGCTGGCTGGTCGAGGAGTACCGCGTGAGCGTGTTCGCGCAGGAGCTCGGCACCGCCCAGCCGGTTTCCGAGAAGAAGCTGGAGCAGAAGCTCGGCGAGATCCGCGCCGCCGCCGCGCTGGTCGGCGGCCTGCCGGCCCCGGCCGCGCCGGTGGTGAAGCCGCTCGCGCCCGCCCCGGGCAACCCATTGGCGTCACCCAACCCGCCCGCGAAGCCCGCCAAGCTCACCAGCTTCGGCGATCTTGGCCGCATGCTCGGGCGATAGGTCGATCCGCCGGCTTGGCGTCACCTCGAGCGCTCCTCTGTCCACCAAATCGAGGCCGGCTCACACCTTTCGGATTCCGAAACGGGTTTGACCACGGATTGCACCGATCATCACGGATGAATGTCCGGCCATCCGTGCCCATCCGTGTCATCCGTGGTCGACTCAGCAGCCCCTGGCACTTTCCCGGCCCACCCGACCACGCGGTCCTGGTGTGCACAAACGGCCACCGCGGGGCACCCCAACTGCGCAAAAGCCGCCGGCGTCCGGGGGTGCGCAGCGATTTCCGTGCGCCGCACGCCGCTGGCACGTCCATTGCTAAACCACCCGTGCCCGTGCTTAGCGCGGGTTTTGGGGTTAACACATGGATGCTTCGTCGGGAGACGAGGCGAGACAACTATGGGCCCGGCGCCGAGGGGTTGGCGCCGGGCCTTTTGTTTCCCCTGCCCGCGCCGGCGTGCCCGGAGCCGGCACGGTTCGACCGTGCGGCAGAGTCGGCGGACCACGGCGCGCCAACCGAGCTCCGACGCGAGCTGGTGTCCGGCATCCGCCCACGGCGCAGCGGGCCCGGACGCAAGGTCCGGCCCTACCGCAAGCGATCACTCCCTCCCGTCAGTCTCAGCGCACCCCGCCGAAGCCGGCGACGGCGGAAGGCCTGCCGAACCGCATCGCCCGCGCCGCACTCCGGAAACGAACCGGCCGGCCCTCGCGGGCCGGCCGGTGTTCAATCGAATCGTGGGACGCGAGAGATCGCGCTCACTTGCCCTTCTTCTTCTCGCCGCCGGGCAGCTTCTTGAGGCGATCGGAAGTCTTCGGGTGCGTGTTGAAGGTCTCCTTCGTGTGGGCCGTGTTCGCCTCCACCTTGTTCAAGGCGGTGCGCAGGCCCTCCGGGTTGAAACCGGTGATCCGCGAGAGCTCGTAGCCGGCCTTGTCGGCAACAAACTCGCGACCGGAGCCGTAACCGGTCGTGAGGATGCCGGTGAAGGCCTTGGAGATCGTATCGTCGAAGGCGGCGATCTCGGGGCTGTTCGCGCTGGCAGTCTCGCCGGCCGTGCCGACGAGCACACTCGAGACCTGCCCGCCGGCGATGATCTGCATCGCATGCCGCCGGTCGATGTGGGCGATCTCGTGCGCAAGCACGGCGGCGAGCTCATCGTCGTTCTCGAGCAGCTTGTACAGCCCCTTGGTGATGAAGACCCGGCCGCCGGGCGCAGAAAACGCGTTGACCGCATCGGAATCGAGCAGGCCGAAGCGCCAATCGAGATCCTGCCGCAGCGCATAGCGCGCCAGCGTCAAGCCGACGAGGTTCACCCGCTGCATCGCCACGGTGTTGCGCCAGACACCACCGTAGCGGCTCACGATCTCGACCGCCACGGAGTCGCCGATGGAGATCTCCTCCTCGAGCGAAATACCAGTGGCTCCCTTCGAGAGCTTGGAGAGCTTGTCGGGGTCGGAGAGCAGGTTCTTGCCGGCGCTGCCGAGCGCACCGCCGATGTCGAAGGCGAAAGCGACCGAGGCCGCACCGAGCGCAAGGACGGCGAGGAGGGAATGTCGGGTTCTCATTCCTGGAACTCCCCTTTCTTGTTCTCCTTCATGTAGGCGTTCACGATGGCCGGGCTCACCTTGTGCGCCTGGGCCTCGACCCAATCCACATCGGCCCCGGCGTCCGTCTTTCCGTGACGTTGGGCGTAGGCCTCGGCGGCCGGTGCCAGCGGCCGCGCGGCGGCGGCGGTCGTCGTCGAGGAGGCGTCGAGGGTTCCGAAACCGGCGGCAGGCGCGTTCTTCGGCAGATCCTCGGACACCAGACCGGAGAACACCCAGCCGGTGCCGCTCTTGCCCGCGACATTCAGCCAGGAGCCGCGGATCTCGCCGACCTTCAGCGGCTCGGCGAAACCGGCCGTGGCCGCAGCCGCCGCGAGCGGCTTGGGCTCGGTGAGCAGCTTGGTTTCGTTGCGTTTGGAGTAGACGGTGCCGCCCGTTTTCGGCGCCGCCGTCACAGCGGTCGTCAGCGCGCCAACGATCGCCGTGGCGGCGAGCAGGCGCAGGGTAGTTTTCGTTTTCATTTCGTGTGCAGTTCGAGAATGGGTTCCCAGTCCGCCGGTGGGGGCGAATCGGCCAGGCGTTGTGTTTCCTCGGCGTAACGCGTGGCAAGAAAATCGTCGGGACGCAATGTCGCGGCGGCGGCGAACGCCCGGCAGGCCTCCGCGAACCGCCGGCCGCAATACGCCGCGTAGCCCTCGCCGTACGCCGTCAGGAACCGCCGCGCGCCCTCGTCGAGCGACTCCGGCTCGCCGACCAGCTCGTGCACCTCCACGGCCTGCTTCTTGCCCTTCACCTTCAGCTGCGCCACCGGCCGGGTGACCAGCGCGCCGCCGAGCAGCTCCGCGGTGCGTGGACCGATCAGGATCGCGGTCCCGAATTCCTTGTTCGCGCCCTCCAGCCGCGAGGCGAGGTTCACCGGGTCGCCGAGCACCGTGTAGTTGCGCTTCTTGGCCGAGCCGACGTTGCCCACGATCACGTCGCCGGTGTTCACCCCCACCCGCATGCCCAGCCGCAGCCCGTACTCGCGCTCGATGCGCTCGTTGAGCGCGGCGAGCTTGCGCTGGCTGGCCAGGGCCGCACGGCAGGCGGACAACGCGTGGTTGGCGAGATGCTCCGGGCTGCCGAACACCGCCATGATCGCGTCGCCGATGTACTTGTCGAGGTAGCAGCCCTCGTGGAGCACGCACTCGCTCAGCTCCTCCAGCGCGAGGTTCATCATGCTCACCAGCTGGTCGGGCGGCAGCTTCTCCGAGAGCGAGGTGAACCCGGCGAGATCGGAGAAGAACACCGTGAGTTCCCGCCGCTCGCCGCCGAGCTTCAGCGAATCCGGATTCTGGACGAGCTGCTTCACCACCGCCGGGGAAACGTAGCTGCCGAACCAGCCCTGGATCTCGTGCTTGCGCGCCCGCTCGAGGAGGAAACTCTGCACCGCCGCCGCGCCGAAGCCGGCGACCGCGCCCGCCACCGGCAGCATCGGGGCGAACCACACGTTGCCGAGGAAGGCCGCCCCGCTGCCGCCCAGCACCAGCACCACGCCGCCGCCGGCCGCCAGCGCCGGCCGCACGATCCCGATGCCGCCGCGCGCCAGCCAGCCGAGCACGCCGACGAGCAGCACCAGCGCCCCGGCCGGGGCCCACG
>JAEXPG010000185.1 GCA_023447015.1 Verrucomicrobiota bacterium | reverse complement strand
CCCCCCCGCCTCCCCATCCCTCCTCCGGGCGGCGCCCGCCAGGCCTCGCGTCTGGCGAGCCGGTGCCGGCCCTCCGTCCTTCGCCGGCCGCGCTTCGCGGCTTACCGCCACCCCGTCAACCCCGTCGTCATGCGCCGCCTTCTCCCCGTCCTTCTCCTGGCCGCTGCGCTGTCCGCCCCCGGGCGGGCCCAGACCCCCGCCTCCGACCTCGTGCTGGTCGAAGGCGGCCCCATCCTCCACACGAAGTCCGCGTTCCGCGGCAGGGCCGTCACCGCTCCCTCCTTTTACCTTGCCCGGCACGAGGTGACCCAGAAGCAGTGGGCCGAGATCATGGGCGCCAACCCTTCCTCCTTTCCCGGCGACGACCGTCCGGTGGAGATGGTCACTTGGTACGACTGCATCGAATACTGCAACCGGCGCAGCGAGAAGGAGGGTCTCGTCCCCTTCTACGCCATCGACAAGACCACCCCCGACCCCGCCAACCAGAACCCCGAGGACGACGTCCGGTGGACCGTGACGCCCAACCCCGGTGCCAACGGCTACCGGCTCCCCACCGAGGCCGAGTGGGAGTACGCCGCCGGCGGCGGCCGCCTCAGCCGGAGTCTCACCTACAGCGGCGGCAACGTGCTCGAGGACGTCGGCTGGTTCTGGAAGAACTCCGGCCACACCCCGCTCGACGGGCTCTGGCACTGGCCCAGCATCGAGCGCAACGAGTGCCGCACCCAGCCGGTCGGCCGCAAGGCCCCCAACGAGCTCGGGCTCCACGACATGTCCGGCAACGTCCGCGAGTGGTGCTGGGACTGGTACAGCGAGGCCGCCCCCCTCGGAGCCTCCCCCGCCGGGGCCCCCGCCGGCGCCCTGCGCGTCTGGAAGGGCGGCGGCTGGATGGGCGGCGACTTCTGCTGCGAGCCCTCCTTCCGCGCCGGCTTCGAACCCCACAGCAAAGGCTACGACCAGGGCTTCCGCGTCTGCCGCAGCCCCTGACGCATCCTCAACCTCCCATGGCCCCAGTGCTCCGCATTTCCCTCGGCGCCAATCTCGCGCTCGCCTCCGTCGTCGCCGCCCTGCTCTGGCACCAGCGCCCCGCCGTGCCGGCCGCTCCTGCCTGGTCCGGCCCCTCGGCGGAGCGCCCCACGGAAGTCGCGGCCGCACCGGCCCGGCCGGCCGCGACCGGCCTCCGCGATGCCCTTGCCCAGCTTGAGGAGCAGGGCCTCCCGCGCGAAGTCGTGGCCGATGCCCTGGTCGGCGACCTCCACCGGCGCTGGGACGTCCGGGTCGCCGAGCTCGAGCGCCGCTATGCCCCCCGCCGGGTTCCGGATCGTGAATACGTCGAGCTCGCCCGGCAGCGCGACGCCGAGCAGGAACGGGAGCTGGTCGCCGCCCTTGGCGCCGACGGCTACCTCGCCTGGGACAAGGCGCGCACGCTCCGCCTGCACAACGCCGGCAACGCCCCCTTGAGCCCGGCCGAAGCCGACACGGTTTACCGGCTGCAGAAGGATTTCGACACGCACCAGAAGGAGCTGCAGATGGCCGTCGAGGACGGCGTGGCCGACGCCGCCGACATCAGCGCGCTCCACGCCCAGGCCCAGGCCTCCCTCGACAGCGAGCTTCGGCAGCTCCTCGGCACCGAGCGTTTCAACCAGCTGCGCGGTCTTTCCGACCCCCTCACCGAGGCGACCCGCCGCTTTGGCGATCTCAACCCCACCGCCGCCCAGGCGCAGGCCGTGCTCCAGATCGACGGCGACTATTGCAACCGCGAGGCGGCCCTTGCTCGCCAGTTGCAGGAGAAGCCCGGCGCCGTCGACCCCGCCGCGGAGCTCCGGGCCCTGGCCGCCGCCCGTGAGGAGAACCTCCGGCGCATCTTCGGTGCCGAGGCCTACGAGACCACCCGCCGGGACAACGACTCCACCTACCAGCGCATCGCCCAGTTCGCCTCCGCGTGGGACCTGCGCCCCGCGGAACTTGCGCCCGTCTACGAGACGCTCCGCGCGTTCCGCGAGGAGATGGATCTTTCCCGCTCGGCGGCGGCGATGCGCGAGGCCGCCGGCCAACGCGTCAACTGGCGCTCGATCGACGCCTCGATTGAGCGCGTGCGCCAACAGACCGAGACCGATCTGGTGCAGCTCCTCGGCGACAAGCGCGCCTGGCGTCTGAAGGAGAACGGCCTGCTCGCCACGCGCTGAACGCGCCGGGGCGAACCTGCGGCCGGTCTTCAGAACCGCAGCCCACGAGGGCGCGGGACCGCGGGCCGCCGCGCTCTACCTGGGCTCCGTTTCGTTTCGCATCCTCGCCAACTGGGCGCACAGCTCGCGGTTCTGCGCCTGGTCGAGCCACATCGCGATCTCGCGCGCGACAGTTCCGTTTGCGAGCGGTGCCAGCTCGCGCTCCTTTGCGGCGGCCAGTTGCGTGAGGGTGCCAAAGTGTGCGTCGAGCTGTTTCGCCGCCGCCGGGCCCACGCGCGGAATCCCCAGCCCGGCGATCACGCGCCACAGCTCGACGCGCCTGCTGCGTTCGACGGACGCGAGCAGTGCGGCGGCTTTCTTGGCGCCGATCCCGGGCAACGCGCCGAGCTGGTCTTCGCGCAACCGATAGAGATCGGCCGGGGCGCGCACGAGGCCGTGCGCGACGAGCGCGGCGATGGTCGCCGGGCCGAGCCCCTTGATCTCGACGCTCGTGGCGAAATGTTCGAGCCGTGCACGCACCTTCGCGGTGCACTGCTCGTTCGGGCAATGCACCTCCGGTCGTGGCGGAAGCGCTTCGCTTCCGCCTGGAACGGAAACCGTTCCGCTACTGGAGACCGCGGTACCGCACTCGGGACAATTCGCGGGGAACACGTACGGCACGCTGTTTGGAGCGCGCTGCGCGAGATCAACACCCACGACCTGCGGGATGATCTCGCCGGATTTCTCGAGCACCACGTGATCGCCGATCCGCAGATCAAGGCGGGCGATGGTGGCGGGATTGTGCAGCGACGCTCGGCTGACCGCGCTGCCGGCAAGCGCGACCGGCTCCAGTTCCGCCACCGGCGTGAGCCGGCCGGGGCGGCCGCCCGGGATCGTGATCGCGCGCAGCCGTGTCGTGGCGCGCTTGGCGGCGAACTTGTACGCCAGCGCCCAGCGGGGCGCGGCGTCGCTTTCGCCAAGCTGGCGGCGCAGCGCCACGGCATCGACCTTCACGAC
>JAEXPG010000146.1 GCA_023447015.1 Verrucomicrobiota bacterium | reverse complement strand
GTGCTTGTTTGAACGGTCCGCGGCGCGGTGGGCCAGCTGGAAATTGGCGCCGGCGAAAATGGGACCGGTGGAAACGCCGATCGGCTGCGGGCGGATCGGCGTCGGCGGGGCGGCTTTCCCGCTCCTGCGGCGCGGGTGGCAGAGGACCCTCTCGCCTCGGGTCAGGGATGGCCGTGGTCGCGCACCGGGAGCGAGAAATAGAAGGTCGCGCCCTGGCCCGGGGTGCTTTCGGCCCAGATGCGGCCGCCGTGGCGGGTGATGATCCGTTTGGCGTTGGCCAGGCCGATGCCGGTGCCCTCGAAATCGCGGGTGTGGTGGAGGCGCTGGAAGACGCCGAAGAGTTTCGCGGAGTACTTCGGATCGAAGCCTGCGCCGTTGTCGCGCACGAAGATGATGTGCTCGGCGAGGTGTGCGTCGTCGAAGGGCTGCGCGCCGATCTCGATGATGGCCGGCTGGCGGTGGCGGGTGAACTTGATCGCGTTGGCCAGCAGGTTGGCGACGACCTGGCGGAGCAGG
Organism: Verrucomicrobiota bacterium; assembly: GCA_023447015.1. Lineage (GTDB taxonomy): Bacteria > Verrucomicrobiota > Verrucomicrobiia > Opitutales > Opitutaceae > CAJCBL01. The sequence goes on along the minus strand of JAEXPG010000146.1, from coordinate 9,396 downwards.
GCGGTGTCGGCCACGACGGTCGGCAGGGGGCCGATCCGCCAGTCGAGGATGCGGTTCTCATACTCCGGGCGGAGCTCGGCGACGACCTGGGTGACCAGGGAGGCGACGGTGACGGGTTCGAAGCGGAAGTCGGCGCGGTTGAGGCGGGCGAAGGCGAGCAGGCTGTCGATGAGCTGGCTGAGCCGGATGGTCTCCGTGGCGATGATCTGGAAGAAACGGCCGCTCTCGGCGTCGAGCGTGCCGCGGTTGCGCCGGCGGAGGAGGTCGACGAAGCCATTGATGTTGCGCAGCGGGGCGCGCAGGTCGTGGGAGATCGAGTACGAGAACGACTCGAGCTCCTGGTTGCTGGCGACGAGCTGCTCGTTGGCGCGGAGGAGCGCCTCGGTGCGCTCGTTGACGCGGCGCTCGAGCTCGGTGCTGAGCTGGCGGTAGCGCTCCTCGCTGGTGCGCAGTTCGTCGGCCTGGCGGAGGGTGGCCTCGACGTTCTCGGCAAGCTGGCGGTTGGCGGTGTTGAGCTCCTGGGTGCGCTGCGCGACGAGGAGCCCGAGCCTGGCCTTGTCGCGGCGCTCGCGCCACCCGGCGTACCAGGCGACCAGCGCGATGAAGGCGAGCGCGGCGGCCCCGTAGGCGAGATAGGCCACGCGGGAGCGGAACCAGGGCGGTTCCACGGCGAAGGTGAGCCGGGCCTCGGCGCCGGGCAGGCCCTGCATGAGGGAGCGGATCCGGAGGACGTAGTTGCCCTCCTTGAGCCGGTTGAAGGCGGCGGTGCCGACCACGCCCGTCGACATCCAGTCGTCGCTTGCGCCCTCGAGGCGGACCTCGAAGGTGACGGTCTGCGCGGGCGGCGCATCGACGGCCATGAAGTGGACGACGAACGAATTCTCGTTGGCCGGGAGGGTCGGGATCGTCCGCTGCGGCAGGAAGAGCGTGCGGTTGCTGCCGGTGAGCTGGACGCGTGTGATGATCACCCGCGGGTCGCCGGGTTCGGGCAGCGGCATGGCGGGATCGTAGCGCGCGAGCTGGAGACGCTGGTGGAGCCAGACCGGCCCGCTGTCGTCGGGGGTGAAGAACAGCGGCAGCAGGCCGGCGGGGAACCGCTCGGGGATGCGGCGATAACCGCGGTCGCGCGGCTCGTAGAGCTGCAGGTGGTCGGCGGTGGTGAGCCACAGACGGCCGGAGGCGTCGATTCCGGGGCGGCCCAACACTCCGGGGACCGGTTCGGGCAGGAGCCGGGCGAACTCCCCATCGGGGACGAAGGCCCGCTGCGCGGGATCGAAACGCAGCAGCTTGTTGGCGACGTTGGCGCGGATCTCGCCGCCGATGAGGTAGAGCTGGGCCCAGCCGCCCGCCAAGCCCTGCCCGGGGCCGAAGAGTTCAACCCGGGCGTCGTTGCCGGACAGTTCGTAGCGCCCGACCCGGGCGGCGCCGAGCTCGGCCCAGAGCACGCCGTGTCCGTCGCCGATCACGCCATAGACACCGCCGACGCCGGGCGCGGGCCGGGTCCAGACCTCGTAGCTGTCGCCCTTGGAGCGCAGCCAGCCGACCGCGTTTTCGGCGAAGAAGAGCCATCGTCCCTCGGCGTCGGGGAAACTGCAGAGTTGGGCGTTGATGATGCCGGGATGGGCGAGCGCCCATCCGGCGGGATCGCGGCGGAATATGCCGCTGCGGCCACCGGCGAGGAGCGTGCCGGTGCCGGTGGAGAGGGAGCAGAGAAATTCGTTCGGAGGGGTGTCCACCTCGAAGCGCAGGAGCCGGCCGTCGTGGTCGTAGACCCCGCGCTGGGCCTGGCCGTCGCTCAGCAACCAGAGGCGGCCGTGCAGCCGGTAGGGCTGGGCGAAGCCGAGGCCGGTGGAGACCATGGGTTCGTAGTGGGAGATCCGGGAGGGGAACTCCACGCGGACGATGCCGTCGTTGAGCAGCGCCCAGACGGCGCCGTGGCGCATGTAGAAGAGCCGGCGGACGCGGGAGAGCCGGTAGTCGAGGGTGCGGTCGAGCACCTGGACCGTGCGGCCCTCGCGGTCGAAGAACACGATGCCCACATTGTCGACGGCGGCGGCAAAGAGGCCCGGGACGGTGGCACAGAGGTCGTTGATCCGGCTCGGGCCGGACAGTGGGCCGTTGGTGAGGAATGGCTGGAGGTCGCCGGCCGCGAACTGTTGGATCCCGTGGCCGTTGGTGCCCACGACGGAACGGCCACCCTGCAGGTCGAGCGCGCAGGTGATCGTGAAGCTGACGTTGGTGGCGCGGCTGTTGATCGCGGGCTCGAGCCCTTCCGGGGTGACACGCCAGAGCGCGCCGTCGGCACGGTCGCTGAGGTAGTCGATGCCGTCGAGGGTGACGGCGCGCTCCATGTCGGTGATCTGGCCGACCGCGACCGGCGTCTGTCCTGGCCGCCAAGCGACAACCGATCCGTTGCCGCTGTGCCAATACCATTGTTGGGCGACCGCGTGGACCGTGGCGGGGGTGGTCTCCGGCTGGTCCAGAACCGCGACGGGCGTGCGGCGCCAATAGCCGTCGGTGGCGAAGTCCACACGGGCGAAGGCGTCGGGCATACCGACGTGGACCTGCCCCGATCCATCCACGGCGATCGAGGTGGAGACTGGCGCTCGGTCGGCCGGGGCGAGCCGGAAGACCTCCCAGCGCGTGCCGTCGCCAAAGGCCAGCTCGCGGCCGGCGAGGGCGACGATGCGCCCGTCGGGCAACGGCTGCAGGTCGGTCGGGGGGGCGCTCAGCCCAAGCGTCGAGGGCGAGAGCACGAGGAAGGCGGGGGCTCCGGTCTCGCTGAGTCCGGGGGCCGCGGGTTTGATCGCCGCGGGCTGGGCCGGAGCCCGCGTTGTGGCGATCATGGCGCAGACCAAGGCCAACCCGCACCACAGGCGGGAGCGCAGGCCGGGCGAACCAGGGCGCGGCAGGGGGACGAGGGCGGACATGGCTTGGCTTCTCTTTATTTCGGCCCCTTCGACCGGTTCTGTATGAAAACACGGGCCCGGCGTGCGCGGCCCGCCTCTCGTCGGGAGAGGGTAGATGGCGGGGCTGAGCGCAGGGTTGCGGTCGGGGGCGGCCGGCGTTCATAACCCGGGCATGGCCCAAGAGGAATGGTTCGATGTCGTCGATGAACAGGATCGCGTGGTCGGCGCCGCGCCGCGCCGCGAGGTGCATGCGCGCGGGCTGCTGCACCGGGCGGTGCACGCGCTCGTGTTCGATGCCGCGGGGCGGGTGCTCCTCCAGAAACGATCGGCGACGAAGGACATGTACCCCAACCAATGGGCCGCCTCCGCCTCCGGGCATGTCGACCGGGGCGAGGACTACGACACGGCGATCGTCCGGGAACTGGGCGAGGAGCTCGGGGTCTTCGTGGCGGCGACGCCGGCGCGGGTCTGCCGGATCGAAGCCTGCGAGGAGACCGGGCGGGAATTCGTGTGGGTCTACCGCTGCCGGCACGACGGGCCGGTCCGGGCGCACCCGGAGGAGATCAGCGAAGTGGCCTGGTTCACGCCGGCGGAGGTCGACCGGTGGGTCGCGGACCGGCCGGACGACTTTGCCCCCTCGTTCCTGCTGGTGTGGGCGCGGTGCCGGCCGGCGGGGGGCTGAGGCGAAGCCGCGCTCAGCCCTCGGCGGCACCGTGCGGTCGGCCGCGGCGGCGGATCAGGGCGAGCATCTTGTCGTGGATCACCCGGCGGGGTTCGCGCTTGTTGGCCTCGGCGATGACTCTGTCCCAGTCGTCGTCGTCGGGCGTTAGATAGGGTTCCCACGGCTGGAAGCGCGCGGGCTGGTACTCCCAGCGCAGGTTGCCCCCGAAGATGTGCAACTTCACGTGGAACTTGCGGCCGTCTTCCGTGCGTTTCCAGAAACCGATCTCGACGTTCATGTGGCGCGGACTCTCTGCGAAGCGGGCGGCGGCGGGCGAGCGAAAGTTTCGCGGGCGAGCGGTGCGGGATCGGGTCCGGAATTAGCTTGAGCCCACGCGCCCGCATCGGAACGTCTACGGCCCAACATGGCGGTCTTTGGTTCCTACGGCGATCTTTCCGAACTGTTCCGCGAGCTTCCGCTGTTCGCGGAGGCCTTCGAATACCTGCGGCATTGCTTCACCAAGGGCACGGCGGAGCACGCCGGACTGCTGGCGATGGCCGAGGGCGAGACCCGCCGCCAGGAGCTGCGCAACGGCGTGTATGCGATGGAGTCGGTCTACCGCACCCGCACCCGCGGCGACTGCTTTTTCGAATCGCACCGCCGGTACATCGACGTGCAGGCCCTGGTCGAGGGTGAGGAGGCGGTCGAGGTGACCGGCATCGAGCGGCTCCGGGTGACGGTCGACTATGTGCCCGACAAGGATCTGGTGAGGTACGCCGATTCCGATTTCGCCTCCCGGCTGCGGCTGGTGCCCGGCGATCTGGCGATCCTCTTCCCGCCCGACGGCCACATGCCCTGCCTGCGCCTGACCGAGTCGAACCCGGTGCTCGTGCGCAAGACGGTGGTGAAAGTCCCGGTGCCGCCGGGCTTCGCGCTGCGATGAACTACCGGCACGCGTTCCACGCGGGCAATTTCGCGGACGTCTTCAAGCACGTGCTGCTGCGCGAGCTCGTGCGCGCGATGCAGCGCAAACCGAAGCCCTTCCTCTTCCTCGACACCCACGCCGGTCGCGGACGCTACGATCTGGCGAGGGCGGATGTCGGCGGCCGCGCCCCCGAGTGGCCGGACGGCATCGGCCGCCTCTGGGCGACGGCCGATCTGCTGCCCGCCGTCGCCGACTACGTGGCGGCGGTGCGCGAGTACAACCGGGCGTGCGGTGCCGAAGCCGACGCGCTGCGCTACTACCCCGGCTCGCCGGCGCTGGCGCTGCAGCTGGTCCGCCCCGAGGACCGTTGCGCCTTCTGCGAGTTCCAGCCCGAGGAGGCCGAGGCGCTCGAGCGCGAGTGCGCGTACGCCCGCCGGGCGCGGGTGCACCGGATCGACGGCTACGGCGCGCCGCGGGCGATGCTCCCGCCGCTGGAGAAACGCGCGCTGGTGCTGATCGACCCGCCCTTCGAGGCGGCCGACGAGATGAAGCGGGTGGCCGCCGCGGTGGAGGAGGGGCTTCGGCGGAGCCCGGCCGCCGTATTCGCCATCTGGTATCCGCTTACTGCGCGGGCGTCGACGGCGCCGCTGTTCCTGCCGCTGCGCGAACGGCGGCTGGCCCCGACGCTGGTCGCCGAACTGCGGGTGCAATCCGAGTCGGTGGAGGTCGGCATGGGCGGGTGCGGTCTCGCGATCCTCAACCCGCCCTGGCAGTTCGACACGGTCATGCGGCCCGTGCTCGCCCAGCTTGCGCGCCTGCTCGCGCTCGATGCCGACGCCCGTTGCCAGCTCGACTGGCTGGTCCCCGAGGCGCCCTGAGGCGCCGTCGCTTCCTTCCGATCCCATGAAACTCCTCCAAGCAATCCTGTGGTGGTGCCTTTGTGGCGTGCTGACCGCGGCCGCGCAGAGCGGCGAGATGAGCACGCTGCAGAACCTGCCCGAGGTGGGTGTGGTCGTGCGCGGCCTCTCGCCCGACGGCGCGAAACTCGGGCTCAGCGAGTCGGCGCTGATCGCGACGGTGCGCGCGGCGATCGAGCCGGCGGGGGTGAAGGTGATCCCCGCGCCGATGCTCGAACGCAGGCCGGACGCCGCGGTGCTCGAGATCTCGGCGAACGTGAGCCTCAACGGCAAGACGAGCTACTTCTTCATCCTCGACCTGCAGCTGCGGGAGACGGTGAAGCCGGTGCGCAAACTCCAGACTCTGGTGACGCTGCCGGCGGTGACTTGGGCCAAGCAGACCGGCGGCGTGACCGCCAAGGCGGAGACGGTGCAGGCGGCCCTCGGCCGGTTGGCGCAGGGCTTCGCCGAGGAGTGGGAGCAGGCCCAAGGCCGGTAGGGCATGCCGCGGGGCGGGCGCGAGACCCGGAAACAAGAAGCCCCGCGCCCGGCGACGGGGAGGCCGCAGGGAGCGGAGCAGTTGGTTCGACGGCGGGCGGTGCGAAAAGGCGACCGGCTAGGCCTTGACGTTCAGCGCGGTGCCGACCGTCTCGCGTGCCTGCGCCTGTTGGCGGACCTGCGCCTGCTGCTGGGCGGCGCGGATACGCGCGTCGTCGCGGTCGTTGTCGTTCTCGGAGCGTTCGGTGCGCTCGGAGGAGGGCGACGGCGCATCGCGCCGCAGGGCGGCGACCGCCCGCTGTTCCTGTGCGTTGTCGCGGGTCCGTTGCGCCGTGGCGATCTGGCCGTTGTCCTTCTGTGCTTGGGCGGTGTTGACGCGCGGCGCCGGCGGCGGCGTGCGATAGGCGGTGGTGGCGCTGGTGATGGTCATGGCGTGGGGGAGTTGGAGGAGGCGACGGAGCGCAGAGTGCGAATGGCGCCGGGGTTAGGTTGCGTGGAGCGGTGCCGGCGGCAATCGATTCGGCGGCGAATGAGGCATACACCCTCCCCGGTGCGCGCGCTTGCCGCCGGCGGGCGGGGTGGTTGGCTGGCGGAAATGACCCGACAAGAACGCGCCGCCATCGTTTCCCGCCGTCTGGCGGAGCTCTATCCGGCCCCGCCGATCCCGCTGGAGCACCGGGATGCGTACACATTGCTGGTGGCCGTGCTGCTTTCGGCGCAGTGCACGGACAAGCGCGTCAATCTGGTCACGCCGGCGCTCTTTGCGCGTGCCGGCGACGCCGCGGCGATGGCGCGGGTGCCGGTGGCGGAGATCCAGACGCTCATCCGCCCCTGCGGGCTCTCGCCGCAGAAGGCGAAGGCGATCCGTGGCTTGAGCGAGATGCTCGTGGCGCAGCACGGTGGGTCGGTGCCGCGGGACTGGGCGGCGCTGGAGGCGTTGCCCGGGGTCGGGCACAAGACGGCCTCGGTGGTGATGGCGCAGGCGTTTGGCGAGCCGGCCTTTCCTGTCGACACCCACATTCATCGCCTCGCCCAGCGCTGGGGATTGAGCGACGGCCGCAGCGTCGAGCAGACTGAACGCGACCTGAAGGCGCTCTTTCCCAAGGCGGAGTGGAACGCGCTGCACCTGCGGATCATCTACTACGGCCGCGAGCAGTGCACCGCCCGGGGCTGTGACGGCACTGTCTGCGAGATCTGCCGCACGCTTTTCCCGGCGCGCCGGAAGCCGGTGGTGGCGCGGAAGTAGCGCTCGGGCGGCTTCCCGGGGGCTTGGCGGCGGGTCGGTGCGTTCGTCCCGAGGCGAAGGTGGTGCCGGGATCCGGAAAGAAGAAACCCGCCCTGTGGTGAGGGCGGGTCGGGGAAGGCGGACGGTTACTTCTTGGTCTCGGCCTTCGGCGCGTCGCACTGCTGCTTGGTGCAGTCGCATTTGTCTCCGCAGTGCTTCTTGCAGTCGTCGGCGGATTTCGCGCCGCATTGGCAGGCCGGGGCCTGGGGCTTGTCGCAGCCGCCGGACCCGCAGGCGGTGCCGGCGAAAGCGGAGCTGGCGAGACCGAGGGCGAGGAGGGGGAGGAGGAGCTTCTTCATGGTAGGAACGGTGGTGTTGGGATGGATGGAGGGCCGGAGTGGCCCCCCTCCACCACCTACACCGGACCGGGCGGTTCCCCTCGGAAAATGTTTCGCTGGCGTGGGGCCCTCGGTCGGGGGTGTTTGGGCGGGAGCGAGCGAGGGCAGATGGCGCGACATCGCCCCTGTTTTACCGGGAGCGGTCCCCCCTCCTGCGGTATCTGCCGCCCTGGGGGAACCGGTCGTGAGGTTGCGGGGTGGTGAAATCGACCGAAGATTTTGGTGGATTTCACCGGGGGAATGTGCGTTTTCCTGCACTCCCTTACGGGCGATTAGCTCAGTTGGTTAGAGCACCTGCATCACACGCAGGGGGTCACAGGTTCGAGTCCTGTATCGCCCACCACCCACCGGACGCGTTCCGGTACGGGGCTCAGCGGTGGCCGACGATCAGGTGTTCCAGTTGGACGATCGTTTCGCGCAGGGATTCGTTGGCCGCAGCCGTGGCTTCGATCGTGGATCGCGTGGTTTGGGCGATCTCGCCGCTTTGTGCGCTGGACTGCTGGAGCAGGGGAACCGCACTGCCGATCTGATCGATCCCGCGCATCATTTCCTGGGTCGCCGCCTGGATCTCGGCGAGAAGGGTGCGTGCCTTGGCCGCGTTGGCCGAGACCTCGCCGATGGCGTTGCCGACGGTCGCCCGCAGTTCCATGCCGCGGCCGACGCCGCTGCGGGACTCCTCGACGAGACGCGCGGTTTCCGCGGATGCTGTTGCCGCGCGGCGGGCGAGGGCTCGCACCTCCTCCGCGACCACGCTGAACCCCGTGCCGGCTTCGCCGGCGCGGGCGGCCTCGACCGAGGCGTTGAGCGCGAGGATGTTGGTCTGGAACGCGATCTCGTCGATCGTCTTCACAATCCGGATCGTGTTGCGGCTGCTCGTGTCGATTCCGGAGATGGTCTCGGCCAGCGTCTGCATCAAGCCGGAGGCGGTGGCCAGATGGGTCTCGAGCTCGATCATGCGATCGGCGCTCGTCCCGGCGTGCAGGGCCGTCTTCTCGTCGACCTCTTTGAGCGCGGTCACCGCCGTATTGGCCTCGGCCAGGCGGCCGGCCTCCTCGCTCGCCGCGTCGGCCAGATTTGCCACGGTCTCGGTCGATTCCGCCAACGCGGTCGTCGTCGTGGTGGCACCGGCGTCCAGCTCGGCGACCGATTGCCGCAGGCGCCGGCTCAGGGCCCGGATTAGGACTGCGGCGATGGCGACGGAGGCGAGGCCGAGCACCGCCAGCAGGACCAGGAGCTTGGCGGTGTCGCGATGGTTGCGCTGCAGTGAGGTGTCGAGATAGGCGCCGAGCTCTGCGCCCAGGCGTGGTGCCATGGCTTCGAGCAGGCGGGTGCGGGCCTGCAGGTTCGAGGTCCACTCTGGCACGAGCTTGGTATCGGGCGGCACGGGCTCCTTGGTCCGGGTGTCGTAGAGGGCGTCGACCAGTTCGTCGGCGCGGACATAGCTCGGGTCCGAAAAGATCTGCTTCCAGTCCTTCCACAGCTCGGGTGGCGCCATCTGGGCGATGTATTGCTGGAGATTGCGGCGATACTTGGTGGCGATGGCGACGTCGATCAGTTGTCCCATGCTGGTGCGCGCCTGCTGGATCGTGGCCGCGGCCACGAGCTCCTCCTCCTCGGCTTGGCGGAGCAGTTCGGCGAACCACTTGAAACCGTCCAGACGCGCCCGCAGCGGGACGGTGTCGCAGGTCTGTGCGAGTTCGCGGGCGAAGTTGACGATCGTGCGGGTGACTTCCGGGTAGGCCTGCAGAAGGGCGGTATTGGCCGCGGCTGTGGCGCCGGCGGCGAGGACGTCGCGGCGCGGGGCCTCGAGCCGGCTGTATGCGGTGACGACGGCGGCGGCCGCGGAGCGCAGGGCGGTGTCCGCTCCTCCGAGCGCGCGGTCGT
>JAEXPG010000127.1 GCA_023447015.1 Verrucomicrobiota bacterium | reverse complement strand
CGCCCGGGTCGGAGACTCCCTGCACGAAAGCCTGGGTCTCGTTGCCGCTGGCCGCAGCCAGCAACGCCGCGCGGTCGTAGCCGCTCGCCGCGGCCAGATCGATCCCTTCGGTCTCGACCATCGTCTTGAACCCGGGGGCGAAGTAGTAGTGCTCGCCGTTGAGCAACAGCACCGCGCAGATCTGTTCGAGGGCGTAGCCGTTCTGCTGCATGGCACCACCACTGTACCCGGACGAGCCGGTCATGATGTTCAACGCTTCGAGGTTGTCCGCCCCCCACCAGTTGAAGGCCTCCGCCTGCGGCAACGCCACGTAGCCGTAGAAGAAGCGGGCCTCGTAGCCGGCCGCCCGGAACAGTTCGACCAGCAACCACGCCTGGTCGGCATCGCTCCCGGACTTCGTCTGCCAGGTCAACAACGGGCCCTTGCGGAAACCGCGGTACGGCTGGAACCGGACCTCGTCGCGCACGAAATTGAACAGCCGCACCGGATCCCCGCCACAGGCCCGCACGATGTTCTGCAGGTCCTGCGGGTAGTCCGCGAGCGACGCCGGGGCCGGTTCAGCGGCGAGCGCCGTCACCCCGCCCGGCGCGGCGACGAACGCCTTCGCCGCGCGCTTCCCGCCAAGGTCCGCCGGTTTTGCCGTGTGCGCATCGGGCAGCACGAAGTTGCCGTTGGAGTGGAGGGTGGACACCGAGCCCCGAGCGGTCACAGGACCGGTCGGATCGTACGGCGGCGGCCCGCCGGCAAACAGTGCGCTCGAGGACAAGACGAGGCCGGCCAACAAGCCGGCGGCGTTGAGGAAAAGCTTCATGGTTGGGTCTCCGTCGCGTCAGCGTTTCTCGATCCGGATGCGCAGGAACAGGCGCGACGCGCTCCCCGTCGCCGTCTTGGCGCGCACGGTCACCTGTTCGAGCCCGTTGCCCTGGTCGACCGGTGCGAGCGACTCGATCTCGGTTGCAGCCGAGCTCCATGTCTTCATGTCGCCGGAAACCTCGGCGATGTAGTTGAGCGTGGCCGTGCCCTGCACCGGCCGCAGGTAGCGCAACGTGAGCCGCGCGCCGCCGGCGGTCGACTCAATCGAGACCGGCGTGATCCCGCCCCCGTCGGGTCGGTCCGGCAGCCGCGCGAACGCGAACTCCTGCAGGTCGATCAGGCCGTCGCGATCCGCGTCGGCCGTCGCACTGCGCCCGGTCTCATCCCCGCCGAAGCGGACCTCCCAGGTGTCCGGCAGGCCGTCGGCATCGGTATCCTGCGCCGGCGTCACCACCGCGATTGCGGTGATGTTTCCCGCCGGGTCGTAGGCGAAATGCGTCGCCTGCCCGCCAGGCTGCACCGACCACGTCAGCCGCCCCGCGGCGTCGTAGCGGTGGCTCAGCGCGAAGACCGCGCAGGGCAGAATAAACAGCAAGCCAAGCCACAGCCGGACATGGCTGCGCGAAACACAAGTAGTAGTCCTCATCGCACCAGGGTATTGGTCTTCGATAGCGCCATGCATGGCGCCGAATTCAACCCTGAAATCACATTCCCCGATACAGCGATGGGAGACCAACGCGAGTTGTCGAGGAACACTCCGCCTGACCAGGCGCTAAATGCCGCGATGACCACTGTTCTCGTTACGAGGAAATGCGGCCCCGCCTGGCGCTAGGCGCACGCGACGGGGCCGGCGGGTGGATGGGAGAACCCGACTGTCGCCGTTTTCTGCTAACGGGCAATCCTATAGGTGACGCGAAGCTCAACTTTGCGGTCAACCCGTCGGGGCCGAACGCAACTCGCAGAATAGCCCGACCGCCGGTTGCCAACCATTGAGCCACAGGTAATCGCAGGTGAGGATGATGTCTGAACCGCCCCACCCTGCGCTTCTCGAGCCGTCCGTTCGTGTTCTTCTGCCCAGCCGGACCGACGCAATACCGGTCTCACGGGCCGATCTGCTCCGACGTCTCACGCATGTACCGTTCGAGCTCAGCCACGGTGAACATCGGCCGACGAGTTGCCCGAGAGGGATGGAGAAGCCCCCGCGCAATCAGCCGGTCCACGGTTGGTACGCTAACACTCAGCACCCTCGCCGCCTCCCCACGGCTATAGGCGATCTTTGCTTGCTCGTTTGAGCGCCCCGCCGATTTCGACACCGCCTCCAGAAATTCGGCCGCCGCCTCAGCGATCCGATCACTCTTCCACCCCATCCGTGCGCCGGGCAGCAATTGCTCCAGCCGCTCACGAAGGACCGCGAGTTCGACCGCGAACTGCAGTCGCTGTGCAAGCTCGGTTCTCATTACGACGGTCTCCCTCCCGTCCACCGACTCGGTCAGAGAGTCGAGCTCCCCTCCGATCTTGCGGATCAGCTCCGCACCAGCAGCGGCAATCCTGGCGTGAGCGGCGCGTACATCGTACATGGTCAGCCCTCCCCCTCCCCGGCGATCAGCCCCGGATGATCCACGGCGTCGAAGAAGGCCCGCCGCAACACCTGCGCAACGGCCTCGTAGATCCCCGATTCGCTCTCGCTGGCCCGGGAACCGGCCACGTTGAGCACCGTTACCTGATGCTCCGCCACAAAACGCTGCAATTCCAGCGCCGGATCCAGATAATTGGTCCGCTCCTTCAGGACGATGTGGAGGCACGGTTTTCCCAGCTTCTCCGCCTGCCTGATCGTCAGCTTCGATCCGGGCCCCAGCCTGGCCTTCATCGTAAAGACGACCGTGGCATCGGAGTCGCGGATGTTCCAGCGGGTGCGCTGCGAGTAGTCCGCACTGGGCGTTTCCTGGAGCCGGTACTGCGATCCGAGGGTTCCATCCAAGGCAATGCGCCCCTTGGGACACCAGCCTGCGTGGGGGAACCCAAAGTGGATTGCTGTATCGAGGGCCGCCCGGTCGGCGCCCGTCTGTCCTCCGGAGATCAGTTTTGCGAGCATGGTGGAGACTATGCGCCATGGGGTCGGACAAGGACGGGCTTGGGCCTCCCGGTGGCCTGAGGGATCAACCGCCCCGATCCGCACGTTCCGACTGCTCGGGGCCACACACCCTAAAGATACCCACAGGTCACCCCGTGAGTGCCGACGTGCAGTCGCGGGGCATGCGTCGAACGAGTCGACCCAAGGCAACGGACCATCGGCGCCAGTCCAAGAGGCAACTGGACGCCGATGGTGGGCGGAACGCAGATGAACAGCCCAAGGGGGCTCTCGACCAAGGCCCCCACAGCACATGGTCGAAAGTGCCGGCCAGGCCGGCAGAAATGGAAGGCGTCCCTGCCCACCCACCCTGCGCAACGGCTGGTTTGAAATGTCGCAGCATGAGGGAGCGGATCAAGGACGCCAATTCAGGCCCCGAGCATGCCACTCCGACCCACTTTGTATCCACCTATTTTTACCAATGTATTGGTACTATCGTACTGCTCTCATCGGGTCGACAGCGTCGCCCCCAGCAGGAAGTGGTCGGTCCAGAGTCGCTTGTTCAGGTCATTGGGCTTCTTGCCGTACGGAGGGCGCGTCACCTCGACTGCGGACCAGGTGGCGTTGATGGCAACCAACCGGTCGAATGCTTTGCCCGTGAGGTGGGTGGCCGCCCACTGATTCAGGGCCCCGGCCTCCGTTCCCACCGGAAGCAACGGTGTCCGGTCGCTATTGGTGTCGCCGAGGATCACGATGGCATCCTTGGGGTGTAGCCGCTGGAGCTCCTGTGCCCACTCGGTGATGGCAGCCAGTTGCCGCTGGTGTTTCTCCGCCTGTTTTCCGATCGGCCGGATCAGATGGACGACAAGGAAGTGGATGGTCTCGCCGTCCTTGGCCGCGGTGAACGCGAGGTGCTTGGAGAGGACTTTGTCGAGGGAGCCGACCCGGCCGACTCCGGAAAGTTTCCATCCGGGAAGCCGATAGAGGGCGCCGACCTCCTCGCCGGTGTAGGTGTCCTTGCCCTTGGCAAAAACCCATTGGAATCCGCCCGCCTTGGCCAGCACCTCGACCTCCGACCGACCACCGGTTTCCTGGAGCCCGATGACCTCGAAGCCTTTCGTGAGCGAGATCAGGTTCTCGATCTTGCGCTCGTACTGCGCCGCGGAGAGAGAACGCTCGTCGTCGAGCTTTCCGGAATGTTCGACCGCGGGATCGAAAAGGAGGAAACAGTTGAGGGTCGCCACCCGCAAATCAGCAGCTTGGGCGGCGACAGCAACCAGGGCTGCCAACAGGAAGAGGCGCAACGGGTGACTAGGACGCATCGGACCCTCGATATCGTCAGACCGAAGCCGACTGCAATGCAATGAGCAAGGGCCACGACCAGCCACTACCGACTTTGCTCGTTTCGGCCCAGGCACCAACCGTACGCCTGCGCCCGGGAGCCGGTCGGATCGTTCTTGGCGCCACCGGATCCCGGGCACTACGTTGCCGCACCGCATGTGGAATCCCTTCGGCCCACCCTCCCTCGACCGATTTGTTAAGCTCATCTTCAAAGAGCTAGCCAAAGCAGGGAAGCCCACCGACTACATCTACGATCCGAAGGAAGCGTCGCTCACCCGCGGCAGCGCCAAGATGAGCCTCGCGGGAGTCTATAGCTCCTACTGCCATGCCAACCGGGCGCAGCGGTCCATGATTCTGGCCAACTACCTGGCCGCAATGGTCGCCACGGTAGAGCGAGAGGAAGTGTCGTTCGAGCAGGTGTGCGACCAGATCGTCGCCAGCGTGCGCGAGGAGATCATGTTTGCCTCCTGCGGCTTCTTCATCGGCTCCGACAAGCCGACCACCCGGGCAGGCACCGCCCGGGTGCCGCTCAGCAAGTGGTTCGTCCGAACACTGGTTATCGACCACCCGGGGCACATGGCCCTCGTTTCCGACGACCAACTCAAGGATTGGAACGTTACCTTCGATGAGGCCTTTGCCGTCGGTCTGGAGCGACTCCGACAAGGTACCACTCCACGTTTCTCCGAGGAAGACGGGGTCTTCGCCGGCCAATGGAAGGACGACTACGACGCCTCCCGCATCCTGGTGCCGGGGCTTTTCGACGACCTGCCCATCGAGGGCGATCCGATTGTCTCACTGCCCAACCGCCTCACGCTGCTCGTGGCCGATTCGGCGCGGCCCGAGGCTGTCCGCAAGATGCTCGCCCGTGCCGAGGAGATCGTCCGCAACGAGCCCCGCCCCTACAACCCGGCCCCATTGCGAGTGCGTGGAGGTCAGATCGAGGACTACACGGTCGGGAACGACTCCCCGCTATTCCAAGCCGTCAGGCGTGCCCATGGGCTGGCAGCACTGATCTACTATCAGGACCAGCAGCAGATGCTCGAAGCCTACTACGAGAAGATCGGCAAAGACTACCACGTGGCGAAATTCGCCCTCAACCAACGCGAAGACGGCTCATACGTCTCCTCGGCAACCTGGAGCAAAGACGTTGCCGCATTGATCCCCGAAACCGAGTTGGTCACCTTCGTGGATCTGGACCGCCCGGAGGGATCGAAGGTCCTTGGAATGACGTCATGGGCGAAAGTCGAGGCGATCCTGGGCGCCAAGTTGCTTGATACACAGATGTTCCCCAAGCGGTACTTTGTTTCATCGTTTCCCGACAAAGCCCAACTGCGAGAACTGGACCTGAGGTGACCCGGCAGCGGCACGCCGTCGGGTCCAGGACCCGGAATACGCCGGGCGATGGCGTGCCCCGGAACGTCCGAAGAAATGCCGCCCTCTCCCGTATCCATCTCCCTGCGGGAAGGGGTGCAATCATTTCGATTGCAACCGAAACGATTGCACCCCTCACAGCGGCGTCTCTCCCGCGGGTCCGAGGCGGTGCAGGTCGCACTCGCCTAGGGCAGTGGAGCTACGCCGTTCGAACGCCGCCCTCATCGCCCCAAAACAAGAAAACGGCGGCTTTCCCGAAATTCGCCCATCGGGCACCGCAGTCACCACCACACGCGGGTGGACGCGAAATTCCCCCAGAGCCAACTACGCCCCGGCCCGCACGATCAGCTGCCCGCCCGGCAAGCTCTCGGAAAAGAAAGTAAGGGCCCCATTCTCGAGCAGGAGCACGCTCTCCAGCTCGGTGTCAGCGCAGACGTTCACCGTGGAGGAGGCGGCAAGTCCAACGACCTCCCCCGGCTCCCGATCCAGGCGATGCGCCCGCTTCAGGATGTGGCGGCGCTGCGGCAGCATCCAGTGGACCCGCACGGTCTTGGCCGGAGTGTGAGCGAAGATCTGGTTCAGGCCGGGCGTCGGCCGGAACTCCCCGAAATCCTGCCAGGTGATGCCGCCGTATGGCTGCGGGCCCCCGCGGGAGTAACCGCAGCCAAACAAGGGAGGGCAACCGCCCTCCTTGAGCTGCTCCCACTGCTCCTGGATGAGGGGAAGGACCGTTTCCGGGGCCAAATCCTTGACCAGTTGCCGGTGAACGCCGGCATGGCTCAAGAGCCACCCATCGATGGCGACGGCCGGCTGCAACCGGTCGAAGGCGGAGGCGCTCAGGTACGGCGCGAGAACAGCCTGGTTTTCCTCCGAATACCCCGAGCACGCGGTGAATCCGCGGTGGAGCAGGTAGGAGAGGTCGTGGTTGCCCACCAGATGGACCCGTTCAGGGCGCTTGAGGGACTCGGCCAACCAGGAGGCGGTGGCGGCGGTCGGCTCCGGTCCGTTTCCGGCACCATGGGAGTCGAAGTAGTCCCCCAGAAAGACCACGCGATCGTGGCGGTGGGAAAGCCGAGCGATCCATTCCTCGGCCCGTTCGGGCTGAAGGTGGACGTCGGAGATGACGAGGGTTCTGGGCATGGTGGGCGGCGGGAGAACAACGGCGCGGTCGGGGATTGATTCAAGCAGGGCGGGGTTTGGCGCCCGGGGCGAGCTTCACAGAACACGCCTAACGTGAATCCCGTCCCCTGGCCGAGGTCGATTGGCTGGGGCCCGTGGCTAGCGCCACAACTGCGCACTGAACCGCGCACGGGCCACCGCCTTGACGCTGCGGGCATCGTAATGGCCATCGGCCCAACCCGCGCAGGCGCAGTCGCCCTGCGGATAGGGATTTTGCTTGGGCAAGAAGCCCTCGGCGCCGGCGCGGCGGCCTTCGGCATAGGCGGCGCGGTACTCGCGCGAGGAGGTCGGTTTGCTTTGGAAGAACATCGGTGGAAATGAGGTTGGAGGTGGGTGGATACTTTCTGGTGGTGGCCTGTTACTCGTCGTCGTCCGACAGGAGCCCGAGGCGACGCATGTTCTGGTAGAGGCCCCCACCGCCGTCCTGTTGCCGCACCAGGCAGAACGCCGCGCTCCACTCCATCGCATGGAGGGCCGTCGTCTTGGTGTCGTGGACCAGGCAGACCCGCGGGGCCGCCTCCGCCTCGAGCAGGCCCCGGGGGCGCAACGGACTGTGGTCGCCCAAGCCGGCTCCGTAGACCTGTTCGGCGCGGTCGAACAATTCGCGCAGGAGATGATTGGTCGGCCCGAACCAGCCGGTTTCCACATTGGCGCCAAACTCGCGCGAGGAAACAAAGCCCACCGCCTCCGATTGCCCGGCCGGGCGCCACAATGCATAGAGCATGAGACGGTCCGGCAGGTTCACCTGCAGCTTCACCATCGCGTCGACATAGGCCCGGTAGCTTCCCACCTTCGTCGGACCCAGTTTCTCCCCCACGCCCGCGGGCAACCGGCCCTGCCGCCAGGATCGTTCCTCGACCACCGAGGTGACCGCTTGATGCCAGCCCACCTCGACGGCGAAGTCGCGGCGCAGCGGGCAGATGAATTTGATCGGATGCTTCATGTTGGGTTCGGGGTTGAAGGGGCGTTGGGCCCCACGCCGGCAAAGATAGGATCCGAGTCCGCCGTTTTCGTTGACGGGGCCGCGCACCGCCCTGCCCCACCGCGGCGACCCGCTCCCGGCCCACATCCTATCTTTGTGGCGACCATGAATACTCCCCAGTCCCAGATCACGTCGCTTGATGACCTCAAAGCCGCGCCGCGCTTCCTGCTGCGCGCCGATTTCCCCGAGGAGAACGGCTGGCTGGACGCCATGCGCGTCCCGCTCTCGCCGGAACAATTCGCGCAGGCGCCCGAGCGCCACTACGCGACCTACGAGCAATACCTCGAGCGGCTGGCCAAGAGCGAGCCGGCCCCCTTCATGGGCTATTGGAGCGAATTCACGGGGGTGAGGCCATGGGAGACGCGGTGCCTTCTGCGAGACGGCGTGCACACCCTTGTGGTGGAGTACGAGGGTCTATTTGCCGACTTGTGCAGCCGCGTGAATGCGGCCCTCCGACTGCCCGCTGCTCAGCGCTGCCCTATCCGGCCCTATCCCAAACGGGGTCTTCCGCCTGATGAGCTAAACGCTCCAGACTACTTCGTGTACCACGATCGCGAACATTCCACCGCCTACGTCGTGCCGTGGAAAATGAAGAACAACATGCGCTGGCTGCCGTGGCTGCCACGGTAGGTCGCCCCGAAAACGATCAGTCCACATCCTATCTTTCCCCCATGGAAAACTCCTGTGTTCGCCTCGTGCCCGGCGCCATCTTCTCGAGTGCCTGCCTGGCCGCCCTCAAGCTCGCCAACCTCGCCGACCCGGCATGGACGGTCGTCGCCTTGCCGGTGGCCTGCGTCGGCGCGTGGACGGTTCTTCTGCTGGCCGGAGCCACCGCCAACTTGGTCCTCGGACGCGCGACCGCCGTCCTCGAGAACTGGCGTGAGCGACTCCGGGCGCGGACCCCGGAGCCGCACGCGTCGTTCGATTGGAGTCCCCCGACCCCGACAACATTCAAGGAGTCCAGCCATGGCCGGATGCCGTCCACTCACTGAGCCCGAGGAACGCGCCCTCCTGCGCGTCGTCCGCAAACTCGAGCCGCGCGATCGGGCGCTGGTCACCGGCCAACTGCTCACGGGGTTTCGGATTTCGGAGGTCCTCTCGCTCACCGTTGGCTCGGTCTGCAGGGACGGACACATCGCCTCCAAGATCGGGATCGCCCCGCGCAACATGAAGGGCGGTTACGGAACCACCCGCTGGGTGCCGGTCTTGCCCGAGTTCGAACGGGCGTTGGCCTCGCTCCTCCACAACTTGGGTCGGCGCTACGAACTCTCGGCCGACCTGCCGTTGTTCCTCTCGCGACAGGACGATACCGACGGCAACGCTCGAGCGATCACGCGGGAACGCGCGCACAAGATCGTGAAGGAGGCATTCGCACGCGCCGGCATTACCGACGATGGCCGACTAGGCACTCATTCCTTGAGAAAGACCTTCGCGCGCAAAGTCTATGCGCACGCGGGGAAGGACCTCATGGTCTTGAAGAAGGCGCTCAACCACTCGAGCATCGCGATTACCCAACGTTACCTCGAAGTGGTAGAGGATGAGGTCTACCGTGCGATCCAACGCTGCGACCGATCCCGGCCACGCAAAACGGTGTCGTCACCGACCGCGTTTGCCGTGTCCACTACCTCCCGCCACGCGGCGCCGTCGGTGGCGGCGGTCTCCACCACTTCGACTCCGGCGATCCCGGTTACCACCTCCGCGCTCATCGGCCAGCTCGACTTCCTGTCCGTCTTAAGCGCGGCCTGACGCCTGACGAGTTTCACTATTTAGGTCAAAAATCAAGCACGCCACACTGCTGAGGGGAATGAGTACCGAACACGTTCGCAAGCGCTGGGCTGCAACGCCTGACTAGGCCTTCTCATAAACGTGCAGAATCTAAAGAATTCGATCCGTTGCGCCCAAGCCAAACTTCCATCCTCAAATCGATATCCGGCAAACGTTCTTTCTCTACCACATTTGCATCAAGCATCTCGATCAATCGCTTCCAGTCTGAACTCACGATGTATTTTGGAGCCTCATTATTCGAGGGATTCTCGCGGAATCCAGATGCGGCAACCCGAAGCGCATCTGCAATGCGAGGCTTAACCACCTGATCCAATATCCTATGGCAGCTATGACATAGTACCAACACATTCCATCTATGCTCTGGCGCATAGCCGGTCGCTATTATATGCGCATTATCGAGTCCGTTATCACGAAGCGCCGGAATCCTAGCCCCACAAAACTCACATCCATCCTTATATGAGCCTGACGTCAACTGGTCCGAGTACGTAAATCGTGTCATTGTTCTATATTTTCTATACCCCTGGCTTTCCGCGCCAGCACGGCAACGCGCTAGGCCAGCAGCGATAGCTCGCGAGCTGCGATCGAGATTCGTGCATAATGGGCGCGAGCTGAAAGCAGCTAAAAAACTAGAATAGGAGTTGCAGTTAAGCGCACAAGAGAGCGTCTCATCGATTTTCGCGATTCAGGTCTGCCACTCCGGAAGACTAACCCCACGAGAAAGCCGGATGATTCTTCTGGTGTTTGCAGCAGTGACTGGACCGACCGATTCCTGAAAACTGGCGGGGAGGGAAGGAATCGAACCTTCCTATCGGGCTACCTCGGCTACCTGATGGTTTCTTTTCCGCAATTCCACTCTTATGCTCTTGGGTTATCGCCAGACCCCCCGCGCACCCGATTCCCGCCAGCATAGCAATCATATCAATCTGAACGTTCATGCTAACCTCCATTTTCATTGGTTTGACTATGGAGTCGGCAATTCCGAGCAAAGCAGAGATTGCGGAGCCAAAAGGCATCAGTTGCACCAAGTTATTTTGAGCGTGTCGCTCGAAAGCATTCTGCGCTGACCAACTCCGGTCACGGACAACGAGCCTCCGACTCGGTCGAAGGAAGGGGCACGTCCCCGCCGTTTCCTGTAGTCGCTTGTTCATCCGCCGCTTTTTGAAACGCGGTTAGCCGATCGAATTGGTCCGCTGACATATGGGAGATCACATGGATAGCCGACTTTCCTTCGACCAACTTCGATACGTGCCGGCGAATCGAGTGCTGCTCTTCCTCAATCTCGCCGTATCCCTTAGGGTAATAGGACGAATTCTTGATATGCGCCTTGTCGAAATCGTACCGCAAGAACAGAGCCATCTCATGCAACAAGTCGACCAGTAGCTCCGCACGCCTCACGCCCCATGATTCAGGCGGATAGCTCCGATCTCCAAGGTGGGCATGGTATAGCTTCCACTGGGCAACGATCTTCTTCTCCGCCTTTCTCTGCGCATCAAACTCGATATCAATCAGATTTAGGGCCTCGACATGCGTGGGCGACAATGTCGAAGCACGTGTCCCCATCAGGGTCCTAAACACATGGAGCTGCCGATCTCGCTTCTCTTTTGCTAGACGCACTCGCTCAGTCACAAACACGGCAAGAAACGGACCCGCGAAAACCGCAAAGATCATTACGACATCGGTAAACTTCGCAGACCAATCTAGCGCAGCTATGGTATTCATAGTCTTCTGGCGGACCTGAAGCTCCCTATCTTTCAATAGAGTTTTGGCAAATCGCGGGGTGAAAAACAGTCGTCCTGATTCTGATTTTGGGTGCAGGAGACGAACTGAGTTTACGTATCGGAAAGTTTCATGTCGTTGTCCAGTCGAACTGGTTCTCATCGAAAGCCCCGCCCACATCTCCCCCTGCCGCCCCACCTTCCCGGGTTCACCTTCGGCAGGTTGTGTGAAGCTCGCCCGGGCCGGAAGCGGGTTTTGGGCGCCGGATCGGCGCAGGGGCGGGGCAATTCGCTCGCCCGCCCGGCCACGGTTTCGTTGACTTGGCTCCGATTCAGCTTCCGATGGGCGAATCCGACCCCAACCCCTGCCACGGGTGACCAGCACAAGAAAATGAGCACGTCTTTTGAGCCCGCGAACCTACTGGAAATGGCGCTGCAGAAAGCCGCCGATGATCCGGCCGCGCGCCCGCTGTTCCTGCGCGAACTGCTCGACTCGAAAGTCGTGATCGTTCCGGCGGGAGAAAAGCCCCGCGTGGTGGATGGCGTGATCCCGCAGAATACCAAGATCAGCCTGGCCAATGTCGAGTACGGCGGACGGGCGTGGGTGCCCTTCTTCACCTCCGAGCAACGTCTGCCACCTGGCACCGAGTACCTGTTGCTCGACGCGAAGACACTTTTCGAGATCACCCGAGGAGCGCACCTCGTCATGAATCCCGGCCTTCCGTACGGAAAGGAGTTCTTCCCCGAAGAAGTCGCCGGGCTGCTCGACGGCACGCTCTTCGAGCCGAGGGAGCGTTTCGTCGCGCAGAAGCCGATGGAGGTACTGATTGGGCAACCCAAGGAGTACCCCACGGAACTGGTGCAGGCGTTGTCCCGACTCTATGCCGCCAACTCTTCAGTGAAGCGGGCCTGGATCGCGTTCTACGTGAATCCCGAAAGGGATCCGGAAGGGGGCCTGTTGATCGCCCTGGACGTTCCCGACCCAGCAGAGATGGAGCGGATGTCCGGAGAGTCCGGCATCGTCATTGGGAGCGTCGCCAAGAAGCAGAAGTTCGTCGACCTCGTGCGCTACGATGGGACCGGCTTGACCGGGTATTTCGCTGACCAGAAGCCGTTTTACCGGAGGAGCCTCGTCAGGAGCCTGTTGAGAAGATTCGGAGGATGAGTCCGCCCGGTTGGCGCCGCAGTCGGCCACGTTGACCTCACAAACGCACGCAGCCCGCGCTTCGACGCCTGCGACCGCATGTCGTTCACAACCTCATGCATACCGGCAACCACGGTGCCCCACGAGGGACTCTGGTGCGCCAAGTGAGTGGATTGGTCGTTACCGGTAGCGGCATGGAATGGTCCGAGAACCACAAAACGGCTGTGAGAGTCCTACCAAGAACACCGCTGAACTTGCGGCCCGACGCGCCCAACTACCCCTCATACTAGCTCTGCACCTATATGGAGTTATTGCCTTAGGGAAAACCCGCCGGGTGCCTGTCTTGCCCGAGTTCGAGCGGGCGCTGTCCTCGCTCATCCACAGCTTGGGTCGGCGCTACGAACTCTCGGCCGACCTGCCTCTGTTTCTTTTGAAGGATCAACCAGAGGTGCCCGCCAACAATCGTCGGCGAAAAACTGCATTCGAGAATGCAACGCTCAGTCAGCCGCGGTTTCAGACCGCTCGGTCGCGCCCAGCAATGCGCCGGCACGGTCATAGGTGAACTCGATGCATTTGCCGTCACCGGGCCAGGCGCGCACCACCCGCCCCGACGCGTCATACTCGTAACGCTCCAGCACCTTTCCTTCGCCATCCTCCATCCGCATGAGCCGACCGGCCTCCGGTTCATCTCTGCGGGCACCGAACGAAATTCGTCGTGAAAGGAGCCCTCCCTCCGCGATAGTCGCGAGGCCCCGGTTGGTGTTGAGAGTCACACTCTTCTCGAGACCGACGCCGAGAGGTTGCGCCCGGAGGACATAGCCCCTGGTCCCGTGATCGTAACTGAACCGATAACGCTCAGTGCGCGCGAGACCAACCGAGTGCGGCCATTTGCAGTCCGAACGTCGGCCGGCGGGCAACTCGACCCACGCCAGGGCAGACGCCGAAACCTCGCCGGTTCGGACTCCAACCAACAGCTCATTCTCGTAGGAAAACTCCGTTCTCACCGGAACGGCCGCCACGTCCGACTCCCACTTCCAAATTCGCTGCGAGTCACCTTCATACTCGAACTCATGCACCCGATTGCCGATGCGCAGGCGCATAAGACGGCCCGCATCATCATAACGCGCCTCCAGGTTGCCCGCCGCAATCTGGTACCGCTTTGCCTCCATGCTCACTATCCGTCCGCCTTGGACCTGGAAGATCAGCTCAAGTCCGTTTGGTCCATGGCCGGCCACCAGCACCCAGTCGCGGTAGACCCAATCCCACCCGAGCGCATTGCGGAACACGAAATCGCCACTCGCCGTCCGCTGCATCGCATAGCCCATGCCGATCGCGCGAAACTCGGGACCGGGAGGCATCGCTGGAACGATCGCCTCCCCGGCACCGAAGAGCCGCCAGCGCAACGCGTTGCGCCCAAGCGGGGCGATCACGCCATACAGCTCCGGAATACTCCAGACCGACCGGGTACGCCGCCCGATATCGGTCTCCAGGCGATGCTCCAGTCGAAACGGGAAGCCGGCATCGGCTCCCAGCTGCAACATGCCCAGATCGTACCCGAGTGCCAAGCTGCCGTCGATGCGCACACCATCGATGGTCACCAGACTCTCGATGGAGGGCGGGGTCGCATACTTCGCCAGTTCCGGAGCCGGCTGCGCCCACAGCCCACCCACTCCCAGTTCCAGCAGCAAACCGGCGCCGACCATCCTCCAGGATCGAAGTCTTGCCGTCATCGCGTCACTCCCTTCAGCCGAAGAAGGTAGGAGTCCGGCCACACCGCGCGCGCATCCAAACCGATCCCGTCGACGGTCTGCAGACGCAGACCGAGCGCGTCGGCCCAGGCGGCCCATGCCGCATTGGAACCATCCTCGTCGATCTGGTTGAGCAGGACCAACCCGCGGCCCCGCCACTTCTGCGGCACCTTTCCACGGGGATTGACGATAACCACAAACGCGTCGTCACCGAACTGGTCCAGCGCTCCGACTCCAGCGCCAAACACAAGCCACCGATTCGGCAACGTGTCCCGCAACGAAGCAAGGGCGCCGCGCCGCGGGTCATAGATCCACGCACACCACGATTGATCGTTCATCGCCATCCCCCAGCGCCGGATCTCGTGGCCGTACTTTTCGCCGAGGGTGATTGTGTCGGGCAACACGCCCCAACAGGTGGCGCCCCCCCTCCAGGCACTCGAAAGCACCACCATGCTAGAATCCGATCGGCGCACCCGAATCGGCGCGCGCCACTGCCAAATCAAGCCCACCAGGAAAATCAGCACCGGCAGGATGATCGTGCCGCCGACAACACCCGTTCCCCATCGTGCCCACGGGCTACGGGCCCGTACAACAACCGGGATCGACGAAAGCACCACCGCAGCCGCGCCCGCCGGCACATACCACATCCGCCAGTCATCGAAGAGCGTACTGAAGACATTGGCCGCGGCCCACGTCACCCACACGCATGCCGCCGCCCTGCACGCCGCGGCCCAACGATCGGAGCCCAATGACTTCCCGGCCACAAGCGGCCAGCCGATGAGGGCAGCCAACCCCGCCAGCGCACCCGCCAATGAGGGCAACCCATATTCGACGGCCAGATGGAGGTAGGAATTCACCATCGTCTTGTATGACTGGGGACGATCCAGCGTCTGCAACCATTGGGTGAACAACTCACCGGATTCGCCCGGTCCCCATCCGCGCCAGGGGGCCGCCTCGCAAAGCGCCGCGCCGCCGGCCCAGAGCGACCAGCGATTGCCGATCGAGGCATCCTGCACGAGGTAGGCGGGCGCGATGCGGCCACCGAATGAAAACACCATAAAACCGACGACACAGAACAATGCCCGCAATCCGACCCAACCCGCCGAAGACCGCCACGGTCGTTCCTGCCGGACCCGCCGGAAAAGCTCCCACCACACAACGCCCGCCAAGGCCGCGATCGCTGCACCGCGCGAACCCGTGGCTCCGATCGCCCCCCAAAGCACCAGCTCGCCCAGCAACAGGAAGCACCGCCCGGCTAATGGCCATTTCCGCACCGGCGCCGGCACGGCCCGTTCCTTCGGCCGTTTTCGCGGGTTCACTGGCGCAGGTGCGACCGCCGGCCGCACCTGCGGCAACAGCGCCTTGACGCCCCAGACCACGGGCAACAATCCGGCCAGAAACGCCCCCAGGTAATTCGGTGTGCCGAAACCCCAAGAGATGCGCGTAGCGCCCCGGAAAAAGTACTCGCCTTCGCTGATCATGGCTGGGGTCTTTCGTGTTCGAGCACTGCACTCTCGTCGAGCGCGGAACAAGGCACTCCATGCCTCTTGCGGCTCACAACCACACCTGGATCACTTCCCACCGTCCGTTGCGCAACCCCCACAGCGCCGCTTGGCAGCAGCCCTCGCAGAAGAGATCGACCGACGGCTGTCCCGCCACACCGCCCCGTGTATCGCACCAGACTTCGACACGCTCAGGATTGGCCATTTCAAGCCGGACGCCAAACAGCATCGAGTAACCTGCTGCCGACTCGACCAGACTGGCCGCAGTCGGCAGCTGCGGTGCTCCCGTGCCGAACCCCTGTCGCATCTCGCGCAGGAACGCCTCTCCGTCGAGCGATCGCACCACCACCCGCGCCGCCTGCGGTCCCATGGCGTCACGGGCGGGGGGGGTGCCGCGATACGAAACGAGCGTCTCGGTCCATTTCTTCATCCATGCCTCCGCCACCGGATCGGTCGTCGGCTCCAGAACGAATCCATTAAGCAACGCTCCCTTCACAGTATCGCCCGCCCAGCGTTTCGTTCGCCATGACCTCTGGGCCGGGGCCCGCGCCCGCTGCGCAGGGGTCCCCCGCCA
>JAEXPG010000103.1 GCA_023447015.1 Verrucomicrobiota bacterium | reverse complement strand
ACGAAGACCAAGGACGTCGTCATCCCCTTCGCCGCGCCGCTGCCGCTCCAAATATCGACGACTCCCGTCGACCCCGCCACCGGTCTCGCCATCGCGGTGAACTCGCTCGCCCTCGGCGGCAAGGAATCCGGCCTCGACAAGCCGATGATCGTGGCCGATGTCACGATCACCGACGCCGAGGACAAGTACTCCACCAGCCTCGGCGATCACTTCGTCCTCGTGCGCGTCGCGGCGCCGGGCGCGCCCTTCGTGGATCCCGACGCCCCGGTGCAGGCGCGCAAGATCGGCGAACAACCGAACGCCGCCACGAAGAAGGGCCTCGGCACCTTCGCCGCCGACGAGTCGCAGAAGGACAAACCCCGCCGCGTCGACTCTGCCACCGGCGGCCTGCTCTTCGGTTTCCCGTCCGGCACCGTGATCCCCGACGGCGCCACGCGCCGTGGCGTCCTGCTCTTCGCGCCGCCCGCCGAAGGCGAATGGGTGCTCGCCTTCCACGGCCGCGAACTCGCGCGCCTCACCGCGCCGCTCGCCACTCCACTGCCCGCCCCCCACGCCTTCGTCGTCGCCCGCCGCCCCGCCTACCCTACGCTCGATGACCGCAACGTCACCGTGCGCATCGAGAAACTGGTGGCCGAGCGCGCCAAGGCCGGCGCGTTCAAGCACCTCGCCCGCGACAGCAAGACCGCCCCGCCGAAGATCGACGAGGCCGGCGCCGCCCTCCCCGCCGCGCTCGAACCGCCCACGCTCACCGCCGCCGGTGCCGCCGCGTGGAAGGAACTCCTCGCCGCCGACGAAGCGGCGCTCTGGAAGGCCATCGCCGGGCTGGGCGTCCAGGCTTCCACCGACAAACCCTGGTCGGTCCACCTCTCGCCCGAAGCCGTGCTCACCCAACACTCCGGGACCGTGGCCGACCTCGCCGAGCTTGCCCGCCAGTGGTACGCCGCGCGCGGCGTCACGATCGCCACGCAGCAGGCCGCGCTTTCCGACGCCGGCAAGCAACGCCTCCGCGCCCAGATCCCCGTCGGCGACCTGCCCGCCCAGATCCCGCTGCTCGCGACTCCACAGGGCACCTTGGCCGTTCCCTTCGCCACGCGTGACGCCGAGTCCGCGACCTTGCTCGCCGCCGTGCCCGAGGCCGCAAAGCCCGCCCCCTCCACCACACAGATCATGCTCAGCGTCGTCTGCACGCCGCTCGCCTCCAACGCCGCCGCCAAGATGGCCGACATGGGCAGCGCGCTTGGCGGCGGTAGTGGTGGCGGAGAGAAGCGTTTTGTACTCTGGAACGATTCCCTCCCGACCGCCGCGCTCTCCCGCGACGCCATCGATCTCTGCCTCTTCGAAACCGCAGGCAAAGACCCCGAGCTCCGCGCGCAACTCGAAGGCCCCAACGGGATCGTCGACGGCAAGACCGGGATCAAGACGCTCGAGTGGAAACCCGTGCGCGAGTTCATCGAGATCCGCACGCCCGGCCAGAAGGTCCGTGTGCTCGAACGCGAACTCGGCGAGTCCCCGCTCGCCGGCACCGTGCACAGTCTCGCAATCGCCGCACCCGATCTGCCCGCCGATTCCGCCGCCGCACTCGCACAGGCTTTCGCCGCGAAGAAGTCGGCCGAGACGCCCAACCACCGCTCCATCGCGCGCTGGCTCAACCGCACGCGTCTCGCGAAGTTCCTCACCGCGCAGACGCGTTGGGAGGAGAAGTCCGCCGCCGCCCTCGGCGTGGGCCTCTCCCGCGCCCCCGCGCCGCGCGTGCTCATCGCAACGGTTTCCGCCGCGCCCGACGGCAAGCTCCACCAGTCGCTCGACCTCCGCCAGAGCGAGCCGGTCGTCGCCGGCGCGCCCGAGGCGTGCGCGTCATTCCGTCTGATGAGCGGCCTCACCGCCACGGCGTTCGAAGGCCGCACCACCGGCGGCCGCTCCGTCCTTGATTTCTGGAAGTCGCCCGACGACTTCATCGTCGTCTCGCCGAAGAACCGCGGCCGTTTCGCCGCCGACCTCAAGACGAAGGGGTTCCCCTCCTCCGTCGTCGACCGCGTGAAGTCCGGCCCTGAACTGCTGCTCTTCTGCAAGTACCCGGTCGACTTCGGCGGCGAGCCGCTGTGGGGCTGGCTCGCGATCAACCCCACGACCTACGCCGTCACCTCCACGCTCTCCACCGGCGAGAACGGCGCGCTCGAGGAGGCGATCGTCGAGGCGATCCCGAACGCGCTGAGCTTCGCCGTCGGCTACATGGTCGGCGTCGAGACCTCGATCTGGTCGGTCTCGGCCTTCTCGCTCGAGGGGCTTGAGTACGCGGACGTGCTCAAGCAGGCCGAGGACTTCGCCCTGAAAGTCGCCGAGAACTTCAACGGTATCGGCGTCGAGCCCAAGGAGGTCGCGAAGGAGCTCTGGAAGCGGTTCAATCTCTTCGGCTCCGAGTACATGGAAGGAGGCGAGAGCTTCCGGAAGTTCGGCGACGGCTACGCCGCCGGCGTCGCCTACTACTTCAAGCGCGCCCGCAGCGGCAAATAGTACGTATAGGTTCTGATCACTCCCCGAATCCTCACGATGGATTCGACTTGAGCTGCTTCCTGTAGGTCGGGGCGTCGACCCGGCTCCTCCGCTAGTAGGGCACCTCAGCGCGGTGGCCTAAAG
The DNA here is from genome assembly GCA_023447015.1 of Verrucomicrobiota bacterium. Classification (GTDB taxonomy): domain Bacteria; phylum Verrucomicrobiota; class Verrucomicrobiia; order Opitutales; family Opitutaceae; genus CAJCBL01. The sequence goes on along the minus strand of JAEXPG010000103.1, from coordinate 9,812 downwards.
CAAACGACCTTTGTGCGCCCACTCCGGCGAGTCGTGATGGTCAGGGCCACGCCGGGGCCGGAAGCGAAGCCCTCGCCGAGGAGATCAAGAGGACAGCTACTAGATCGGCGTCACCGAGTACGTCCGCCACGCCCGCGGCGAGAAGTAGCTCCCATCAAAACGGAAAGGCCCGGTGGCAGGGAACCACCGGGCCTTTTCGTTCGACGCGGAAAGCGTCAGCGGCTCTTGGAACCTTTTTCCGGCTTCTCGGGTTTCTCCGGCTTCGCGGGTTTGGAGATCTTCTTGAACAGGACGGGCACGTCGAGCTTGGTCGCCGGCGTGATCTCCATCGTCGCCAACTCGGTGGCGAGCGCCTCGGGCGGGATCGAGCCCAGCTCGGGCAAGAGGTAGTTGAAGATCAGGGAACGGATCGCCGTCGCGGCCCCGGCGGGGTTTGGACCGAACATCCGCAGCGCCTCCTTCTCGTGCACCCACAGGAACTTCTCGACGCCGAGATCGATTCCCCGACCGCTGTTGGCGGCGCGAACCTTGCCCGAAAGATGGAGGATGTCCTCGGGGCGCGTGCTGGGCAGCGCACCCTCGAAGATGGCGAATCGGGCGATTTCCGGAATCAGGTTCTCAGCGTCCATAAGGGCCTTATAGCAGATTGCAGTGCGTCCCGTCTAGGGGCGCGATCGAGTTTTGGCGAGTTTTCGCCCTCGGGTCGAAAAAAGTGCACCCCGCCTGTGCCGTGAATCCAAATGGCTCTAGTCCATTTTAAGTTCAAGTGGGCGCCTCCCGACGATGTCTGCCTTCCGATGGACGGCCTGACATCCATCGCCGGTTCCGGCTCCCGAGGGAGAATTATAGGGCCGAGAGCGTGGTAATGAACAACACGAACACTGCAGGGTGCGGGGGGAACCTAGGCCCGGCCCCGCCTCCGTCAAACGGCCTTTTCGGACTCGGCACAGCGCGCGGTGGGCGGATCGCGGCGCCCCCCCCGATCGTCTCCCCGCCTCATCCGCCCGGAAATGGGCGGAGATCGGGCCTGCCCTTCCCGGTGGGACCCACCCATGCCGGTCGCCCCGCTCCCGTTTCGGACCACCCGTCAGTTGCCGTCAGCCCGCCCCGCCCCAAGGCCCCGGACAGTTTCCCTCGCCGCCGGTTGCGCGAAAACCCGGCGTCGCCAACTTGCCGGCATGTCCAGCGCCGCCCCCGCTCGGTCATCACCCCATTTCCCGCGACTGCTTCCGATCCTGTTCGCTCTCGGCCTGTTTGCTGTGGAAACCGCGGCCAAGCCGGAGAACGCGGAGTGTTTCGATTGCCACGATGCCATCTCCGCCGGCCCCGCCCCGGCCGCCAAGGCCGGACTGGCCCCCGCAGTCGCATCCGGCCTCCTGGGGAGCTCTGTCCACAAACGTCTGGCCTGTGTCGATTGCCACGCCGACATCGCGGATGTCCCTCACCCCGACAAACTCGCCCCGGCCCAGTGCAGCTCCTGCCACGACGCCGCCAGCCGCGAGTACGCCTCCAGCATCCATGGGGTCAGCCACCAGCTCGGCAGCTCGGCCGCGGCCGGCTGCGCCGACTGCCACGGTGCGCACGACATCGCCCCGGTCGCCTCGCTCGGGAGTCCGGTCTTCAAGTTGAACCTCCCGCGCACCTGCGCGAAATGCCACGGCAATTCCGCCCTCACCGCCGAATACAAGATCGCCCAGCCCGAGGCCCCCGGTCGCTACATGGAGAGCATCCACGGCCGCGCCCTTCTCGAGATGGGCCTCATCGTCGCCCCGTCCTGCAACGACTGCCACGGCGTCCACGACATCCGCCGCTCGGTCGACAAGAGCTCCCACACCAACCACCTCAACATCGCGCGGACCTGCGGCAAATGCCACGTCGGCGTCGAGGAGATCTACAGCAGCAGCATCCACGGCAAGATTCTCGCCCAGGGCGACAAGCGCGGCCCGGTCTGCTCGGATTGCCACACCGCCCACGACATCGAGAACCCGGTGAATGCGCACTTCAAGGCCGGCAGCGACCAGCGCTGCGGCCGTTGCCATCAGGACCGTCTCGCCCACTACCGCGACACCTACCACGGCAAGGCCATGGCGCTGGGCCGGCCCAACGTGGCTCCCGACGTCGCCGCGTGCTACGATTGCCACGGCCACCACGACGTGCGCCCCGTGACCGATCCGGCCTCCCGGCTCGCGCCGCAAAACATCGTCGGGACGTGCAGCCGCTGCCACTCGGGCGTCAACCAGGCGTTCACCGCCTACCGGCCCCACGCCAACCCGCTCGACCACGCCAACTATCCCACGCTCCACAAGGTCTTCCTCTTCATGACCACCCTGCTCGTGGGCACGTTCGCCTTCTTCGGCGTCCACACCGCGTTTTGGCTGCTGCGCTCGGTCTACCTCTATCTCCACGACTCGAAACAGTTCCGCGAGGCCAAGGTCGAGATCCAGAAGGATGACGAGTGGTTCACCCGCTTCACCCCGTTCGAGCGCTTCCTCCACCTGATGGTCGTCACGAGCTTCCTGCTGTTGGTCGTGACCGGCATGCCGTTGAAGTTCTACTACACCGACTGGGCCCGGGCCGTCTTCGGCCTCCTTGGCGGGGCCGAGGTCGCCCGCTCCCTCCACCACTTCGGGGCGCTGGTGACCTTCGCCTACTTCGGACTCCACCTCTGCTCGCTTGTCGGCGTGCTCTGGCGCCGCCGCGCCGCATTGCGCGATCCCGCCACCGGGCGGATCGCTCCCCGTCGCCTGTGGCAGGCGGTCTTCGGGCCCGACTCGATGGCGCCGTCCCTCCAGGACTGGCGCGACTTCGTCGCCCACAACCGTTGGTTCTTCGGCAAGGGCGAGCGACCGCAGTTCGACCGCTGGACCTACTGGGAGCGCTTCGACTACTTCGCCGTTTTCTGGGGCGTCTTCGCCATCGGCGTCTCCGGCCTCATCCTGTGGTTCCCGGCCTTCTTCACGAAGTTCCTGCCCGGATGGGTCATCAACATCGCCCACATCGTCCACTCCGACGAGGCGCTGCTGGCCGCCGGGTTCATCTTCACGTTCCACTTTTTCAACACGCACTTCCGGCTCGAGAAATTCCCGATGGACACCGTCATCTTCTCGGGCCGCATCTCGAAGAGCGAGCTGCTCCACGAGCGCAAGCGCTGGTACGACCGCCTGGTCGCCGAGGGCCGGCTCGAGGAGCACCGGGTGAAGGACGACTGGGAGGCCCGCCGGCCCATCGCGCGCACGTTCGGTTTCCTCTTCTTCGGGCTGGGCCTGGTCCTGCTCGCCTTGATCGTCTACGCGATGGGTTCCCGCCTCCTGCACTGAACCCGCCGCCCGCGGAACCGCACGATCGGTTTCCCCCATCCCCGCCGGGCCCCATGCATGTATGGGCCCGCTCGTTTGCCTCGTCTTCCCTCCGGCATACGATTGCGGCAACCCCACCCCCGCCATGCCTTACCTCAAGATCCATACCAACCTGCCCGTCTCGCGCGCCGCCGAGACCGCAGTTGTCAACGAGGCCACGGCCCTGCTCGCCCGCGAACTCCAGCGCCCCGCCGATTCCATCGCGATCGCAATCGAGTCCGACCCCCGGCTCTTCCTCGCCGGAAGCGACGCCCCCGCCGCTTTTCTCGAGGTGACGAGCTCCAACCTGCCCCCCCAAGGCCGCACCCTCGGGGAAGCCTTGGGCGACCTGATCCATCTGCACATCGGCGTGCCGGCAGCCCGCGTCTACGTGAAGTTCGTCAGCTCGACCGCCGTCCCGCATCGCCGTGCCGCCTAGGCTCGCCTTGGACGGCAGAGGACAACGAAGGAACATCGCCGCGGCCACCTGACTCCGCGCTCCAGGACTGCCCGGAAGACCGGCGGTTGAGCACCGGACAAGGAGCACGAGTCGATTTACGTGGTCCGGCCAGTCTCCTTCGTTGCCCTCTGCCGTCCGTCCCGAGTCCGCCGAAGCCGGGCCCGCGCAGAATCACGGCACCCCACGGCGGCCGGCCGCGGCTTGACGAGCCTGCCCCCGCCTGCAACTTCGCGCTCTTTCGACCATGGCCACCTACGTTTACGAGACCATCCCGCAGAAGCCCGGCGACGCCGTCGTCCAGTTCGAGATCCAGCAGAGCATGCGTGACGCGGCCCTCACCAAGCACCCGGAGACCGGGGCGCCAGTGCGTCGGATCATCAGCGGCGGCTACGGCCTGATCGGTGCCAACACCGGGCGCAGCAGCGAAGGATCCGCCCCCTCCGCCGGCGCCGGCCACTCGCACGGCGGCGGTTGCTGCGGCGGCTCCTGCGGCTGCAAGCACTGAGCGACCGCGCGGTCCGACGGCCGCTTCACCCGCAGCCGTCTTTTGACCGCACGAACAAGCACAGACTCGGCCGTGCCGAGCGCACTCTCAGATCACAGCTCGGTGTATTTCTCCGAGCGCCCGCGAGCCTTCTCGACCGGGTATTTCGCCGCATTGCGGGCCATCTTCGCCGTGATCGCCGACGCGAGATCGATGCCGGTCTGGTTCGCGAACTCCAGGCAGTAGACCACGATGTCGGCCAGCTCATCCTGAAGCGCCGCCCGTTTTTCGGGGCGCGCCATCACCGCGCGCGACTCCTCGGGCGTGACCCACAGGAGCGGCTCCATCAGCTCGGCCGCCTCGGCCGCGATGGCCATCGATAGGTTCTTCGGGGAGTGGAACTGCTCCCAGTCACGCTCGTGCGCAAAGGCGAGCACCTCCTTCTTCAGCGTGCCAATGGTGGTGTTCTCGTCGTGCCGTGGATTCATGAGGCCGGGACCCTAACGCCAGCCAGCAACTTGCCGCAATGGCCAAGAGGCGCCCGGTGCGAAGCGAACCGCTTTTGCCGCTCGTCGGGACCGCATTTCTGAATTCCGTACCGCTGCGCCGTCATGAACTACAACGCGTTCGTCGACTCCAAGACCCATCGGGTCAACAGGCATGCCGTGGCCGCCGGTACCGCGGGAATCGCCAGTGCCGCCCGCTGGTTCTGGTGGATCGCTGTCCTCTCGCTGCTCAACGCGGTGCTGATCCACACCGATACCAGCCGCAATTTCCCCCTCGGACTCGCCTTCACCTCGTCGTTCGACCACTTGTTCCGCACCGACCGAACCGCCGCTTGGATCATCTACGCGGCCACAAGCGTGGCCTTCGTCACCCTGGGTTGGTTCGCAGGCCGGGGAGAGATCTGGGCCTTCGCCGTCGGTTCGGGCCTCTACGTACTCGACGCGCTGCAGTGCCTGAAGCTCAAGGCCATGCTCCCGCTCGGCTTCCACCTCCTGGTGCTCGTCGCGATTCTCCGCGGCGCCATGGTCCTTCAGGCCGCCCTGACCGCGGCCCAGTCCGCGGCCGACGAAGGGGTGGATCAGGATCCTACCTGATTCGCACCACCTTCATCGTTCCGACCGGGGGCGTCGCAGTTCCAGCGGCCAACAACGAGCGAACCACGCCCCGAGCGCCCGGCTCAGCCCTTCGCCCTGCGCTGCTCGTCGCGCAGAAGCTTGAACTCGAGCGCGTCCTTCAGCGCCTGCCAGGAGGCCTCGATGATGTTCTCGCCGGCACCGACCGTGCCGAACAGCTCCTCGCCGTCGGCGGTCTCGACGAGCACGCGCACCCGCGCGCCAGCCCCCTGCTGGCTCTCCAGAATGCGGACCTTGTAGTCGCGCAACAGGATCTCCTTGAGCTGGGGGAAAACCGGCTCGAGCGCGAGACGCAGGGCATTGTCGAGCGCGCCGACCGGGCCATTGGACTCGGCCACCGTGTGGCGCACCTCGCCGCCGATGCGCAGCTTCACGGTCGCCTCCGAGATCACCGGTTCGTTCGGCCCGCGCCGCTCGACCATCACGCGATACCCCTCGAAACCGAAGAACTCGCGGTGTTTCTCCAGAGCTTTGGCGATCAGCAGCTGGAACGACGCATCCGCCGCCTCGTACTCGTAGCCCTGGAACTCCAGCTTCTTGATCTCCTCGATCAGGTCCTTCAGTGCCGGCGAATTCGCCTCGAGCTCCACGCCGAGCTCGCGCGCCTTCATCACCACACTGCTGCGGCCGGACATGTCGGAGATCAGGACGCGCTGCCGGTTCCCGACCAGCGCCGGATCGATGTGCTCGTAGCTGCGTGCGACCTTGTGCGCCGCGTTGGCGTGGACCCCGCCCTTGTGGGCGAAGGCCGAAACGCCGACGTACGGTGCATGGGTGTCGGGGTTGCGGTTGGCGAGCTCGTCCACGAAGAGCGAGAGCTGCCGGAGGTTCGGCAGCTGGGGTCGGCAGTTCGCCTCGTACCCGAGCTTCAACAACAGATTGGGGATGATCGAGAACAGGTTGGCGTTGCCGGTGCGCTCGCCGAAGCCGTTCGCGGTGCCCTGGACGAGCACCGCGCCGGCCTGGATGCCGGCGAGCGAGACCGCGACGCCGAGCCCGCAGTCGTTGTGGCAGTGCATGCCGATCTTTCCCGGGCCGAAGTGGGCGACGACCTCGGCCACGATACGCTTCACCTCGTCGACCATCGTGCCGCCGTTGGTGTCGCAGAGCGACAGATTGACGGCGCCGCCGCGGTTCGCGGCCTCGAGGGTCTTCAGCGCATAGGCGGGGTTGTCCTTGTAGCCGTCGAAGAAATGTTCGGCGTCGTAGATGACCTCGCGGCCGGACTCGCGCAGGAACCGCACGGAGTCCTCGATCATGGCGAGATTCTCCTCCGGCGTGGTGCGCAGGACCTCGGTGACATGGAGCAGCCAGCTCTTGCCGAAGATGGTGACGACCGGAGTCTCGGCCTCGAGGAGGAGCTTGAGCTGGGAGTCGTCCGCGGCGCGGACACCGGCGCGACGGGTGGAGCCGAAGGCGGCGATCTTCGCGTGCGAAAGCTTGAGGTGGCGAACCTCATGGAAGAACGCCATGTCGCGCGGGTTCGAGCCCGGCCAACCGCCCTCGATGTAGTCGATCCCGAAGTGATCCAGCTTCTCGGCAATGCGCAGCTTGTCGGCCACGGAAAACGAGATGCCCTCGCCCTGCGTGCCGTCGCGGAGGGTGGTGTCGTAGATCAGGATGCGATTGGAGCTCATGGGTTCGACTGGATGGTTCGGTAGCAAAAAACCCCGGGCGTTGCGGCCCGGGGTTTTTGAAAAGCGGAAGTGCGTGTCTTGTCACGCGCCGTTTCCATGCCCGGGCCGGCGGCCGATCATAATCGAGCCGCTAATCGAAATGGCGCTGGGAATCCGGTTGGACATGGCGGTGAGAACGGACGGGACGCTACGACACGCCCCGCCCAAGTCGAGGCGGGACTTGGGCCCGCCGTTGGCCACCAGGCCGGCGCTGGGTGGTGGACACGGGCCGAGGAACTCGCCCGCCGAACCGGGCGCGACCCGTTTCAGCTCGCGCCCAACGCCGCACCCGATGCGGCACCGCCGCCCGGGAACAACGCTGTCGCGCACCCGCTCACCCGCGCAGCTCCTGCGCGCGGTAGAACTGGCCGCCGGGGGTTCCGTCCGGAATCAGCACCGGCACCAACGCCCCGGGAAGCACCGTCGTGGGATCGTTCGGCGCCTGCGGCCCGCCGAGGTCGGTGCGCAGCCAGCCCGGATCGAGACGCGAGACGATGACACCCGTGCCCTTCAGCTCGGCGTTCAGATCATCGGTGAACTTGTCGAGCGCCCACTTGCTGGAGCCGTAGCCGGCGAGCTGCGGGGTCTTGTCGATGCCGGAGGTCACGTTCACGATCCGGCCCCAGCCGCGCTGACGCATCGTCGGCACCAGCCGGGCACAGAGGCGGACGATCGCAATCACGTTGACCTGGAAGCTCCACGCCCAGTCGGCGGCCGTGTGGTTCTCGATTCGCTCCCGCCACGGGTGCATCACGGCGGCGTTGTTGGAGAGGATGTCGACTCCGCCGAGCGCGAGCGCGCGATCGGCGATCTGCTCGACCTGCACCGGATCCGAAAGCTCGCCGGCGATCACGTGCGCTTCGGCACCTGCCGCGCGCACAAGCCGGAGCGTCTCCGCGCAGGCCGCCTCGGAGCGGCCGTGCAGGAGAAGCCGCGCGCCCTCCTGGGCGAGGGCTTCGGCAACGAGTCGGCCCACGCCGCGGCTGGAGCCGGTGACAAGGGCGGTCTTCCCTTTGATGGAGGCTTTCTGGATGGTCATGTTGCGGCCGGATTCAGGGCTTCGCCGGCCGCATTTCAACCGTCACACGCCTTCCCTCCCCGGATCCGGCGGCGATTAACGCATCGGGGGCCTCCGCCGGAGCCGACCGTGCAGATCCGCCCCGGACACTCGGTGGATCGCGGCGGAGTCCGCCGCTGGAGCCGGGAATGGGATTCGAACCCACGACCTACGGTTTACGAAACCGTTGCTCTACCACTGAGCTATCCCGGCGGGCCCGCGTTTGCGAGAGGGCGATGGAACACCGTCGCCGGACCGAGGCAAGTGTTTTGGCGACGACTTTTTCGGTGCGGCGGCCGGCGACCCGCTCCCGCCGGAGCGCTTCTCAGCTGCGCTTCATGGTCTGCATGCGCTTGCGGTAGCTGCCCGGGGGCTCGCCCATGAGGCGCCGGAAGACGACACACAGGTACTCGACATGCTCAAAGCCGGTGAACTCCGCGATCTTCTTGAGCGGCAGATCGGTCTCGACCAGCAGCTGCCGTATCCGTGCCACCTGCACCCGGCGGATCTCCGCCTGGGGCGAGCGGCCGATGTACCGGCGGAACTTCTTCTCCAGCTGGCTGCGCGAACTGAAGGACTGCTTGAGAACCTCCTCCACCGTGATGCCCCGGCAGGCGTGCTCCCGGATGACGCCGAGGGCCGCGGCCACGTGCTTGTCGTCGATGGCCAGGATGTCCGTGGAATGGCGGGTGATCACGCCCAACCCCTCGATGCGCTGGTCCATCTGCTCGACCGGTTTGCCGGCCATCAGCTTGGCGAGGCACTCCGCGGCGTGATAGCCGGCCTGGAAGCCGTTGGTGACCACGCTCGACAGCTGCGGCGTGGTCAGGTCGCAGCGGATCGCGTCGTTGTTGATCCCGAGCACCGCGATATCCTCCGGGATCTGCAGGCCGACATGGTGGGCCGCGTAGATCACCTGTTGCGCGCGATAGTCGTTGCAGGCCAGCAATGCGATCGGCTTCGGGAGCCGGCCGAGCCAGAGCCCCAGCGAGGCCAGATTGCTCGCATGCCAGGCCGGCAACGGATCCTCGGAGTGGACGATGTCGTAGACGTCGCACTCGCGGCCGGCCAGCCGCAACGCCTCGAGATAGCCGTTGCGCCGCTCGACGGCCCACGGCTGGTTCGCATAGCCGCAGAAGGCGAAGGAACGGAATCCGCGCTCGAGAAAATGTTCCGCGGCCAGATGCCCGAGCCCCCGGTTGTCCGGGCGAATCTTGGGCACGCCGGGAATCACCGGACTGTCGTTCAGGTCGACCAGGGCGATGCCGAGCTCACGGCACTGCTTCGCGAACTCGGGCGTGGTGTGCCGGCTGATGACACCCCGCCACTCCCGGCTGCGCAGCCATTGCGGGTCGAACTCGGCCCGGCCCTCGTCGTCGTGGAACGTCTGCCACATGCGATGCGAACGCTCGAAGTGCACGATGCCCTTGAGCATCGCCGTGCTCTCCTCGTAGCGCATCTGGAAGACCAACATTACGTGGGGTCTCATTCAGGGGATCCGCGATTACTCGCCATGCACCGCCCCGGCGCCAGCGCGAAATTGGCGGGCGGAACGAACCGACGCCCGCGGCCAGGCGTGGCGCGGCCCGAAAAGAAAAAGGCGCCCGGATTGCTCCGGGCGCCTCGAGAGTTGCTGGCCACAGGGGCCGGCGGGAAACATT